>CAYPGU010000015.1:0-18654 GCA_964409995.1 uncultured Legionellaceae bacterium
CATGACTGTACTCAAGAATAATAAAATCCGCTTTTTCTTGTTAATGGCATTTATCGTAATTGCATATAGCATCTTAGCGGCAGCGCTAGACACCAGTTGGGTCTATTCGTTGTCTTTGCTTTGGTGGCTGGTTGCATTTATTGGTGTTTGTTATTTTCCAAAAGGTTCAACACTTTGGCAAGGTATACTTTGGCAACCTTTAATTGGTTTGCTAATGTTCGTGCCTGCATGGCTGGCATTTAATAGTTTAATTGTGATGGAAGACGGGCCAATTTGGGTGCTACTTGGTTGCAGTTGGATTTGGGGCGCAGATATTGGCGCTTACATCAGCGGAAAATTATGGGGCAAGAAGAAGTTAATTCCTGCTGTTAGTCCGGGTAAAACTTGGGCTGGTCTATATGGAGCGTTTGCAGCAGCTGCTGTGATTACTCTGGCGTTTTATTATCTATATCAACCGCCGGTAGAATTAGTTTATTTATTGTGGTTGGCGGAAATGACAGTATTGTTTGCCATCATCGGCGACTTGGTTGAAAGTATGTTGAAAAGAATTTATGGCTTTAAGGATAGTGGCAAACTTATCCCAGGCCACGGTGGTGCATACGATCGAATTGACAGTATGTTGGCTGCCTTTCCAATTTATTTTCTAGGGCTGCAAATTATTCTGAACCTGCGTATAATGGCAGCTTAGTTTTCGTACTTTATTGCTATGGATCCCGGCTACGGCAATACCCTTCGGGCATTCGCGGCCGGGATGACAAAGTTGTATGATTATTACGTCATCCCGGCCAAGACGCACTGTAGTGCGTCGCAGTAGCCGGGATCCAGTTATATAGGAAAATTTTAATGTCACAAACTGCCAACATTCCAATGCGAATTATTGGGCCCATCAGCATAATCAGCAAAGAAATTACTGGTGAAGTTTCGGTGCCAATGGCAACTTTTGAAACGCCTTTGTGGCCATCAACCAGCCGTGGGGCAAAAGTCTCCCGCCTCGCTGGTGGAATTAATGCTGTGGTAGTAGATGATGGCATGACGCGTTCGGTCGTAGTGGATGCGCATAATGTTCAAGCAGCTTATGATTTAGTTCTAAACCTCAAGCGCCGTGAAACAGAAATCGCCGCAGTAGTGTCTACTGCCAGTCGTTTTGCTAAACTCAAAGACCTACATTATCAAATTATTGGCAGTTTAGTTTATATCCGTTTGGCAATTTATTCTGGTGATGCCTCGGGGCATAATATGGTTACATCAGCAGCTGAGAGCTTATTAAACTGGATTTTTGCTCAATATCCTGACGTAAAATACACATCAATATCAGCCAATTTTTGCACAGATAAAAAAGTCTCCGCAGTGAATGCAATTCTAGGCCGTGGCAAAAATGTAGTCGCAGAGCTGTTAATTTCCAAACAAATTTGCCACGACGAACTACGTACAACTCCAGAAAAATTAGTCGATTTACACATCAAGAAGAATCTGCTGGGCACTATGCTGGCCGGTGGTTTGCGCAGCGCAAACGCGCATTTTGCTAATATGTTATTAGCGGTTTATCTGGCTACTGGCCAAGATGCGGCCAACATAATCGAAGGTTCACAGGGCATAGTTCATGCCGAAGTACGTGGTGAAGATTTGTATTTTTCAGTGTCTTTGACTAATTTGATTGTGGGTACAGTTGGAAATGGCAAAGATTTAGATTTTACTAAGCAAAATTTAAGCCTATTGGGATGTGCCGCATCGAGTGAATCAGGTACGGTTGAACCAGGTATGGCAGCACGTCGTCTGGCAGTAATCATTGCTGCGACCGTATTATGTGGTGAGTTGTCACTATTGGCAGCTCAAACTAACCCGGGCGAGCTGATGCGCACACATTTAACAATGGAGCGAGCCAAGCATGATACAAGCAAGGAAGTTTCTTGATACCAGCGCCACTCTTACGGCGCGAGCTCCGGCCAAACTAATCATCTCTGGCGAGCATTCTGTGCTCTATGGCCAGCCAGCTTTAGCGATGGCGGTTGATAGATACACCACCACAACTACACGCTGGCACGATTCAGCCCAAATTCATTTCAAACTTTTAGATCTGGACTATGCGCGCGCGCATACTTTAAAAGCTTTACGCCGTTTGCGTATGCAATTACGCCAAGAGTATAAGGCATTTTTAGAAGGCAAGAACAGTATACGTAATGTTTTAAAGCGACCATTTGAATTGTTGCAGTATTCAGTATCAAATTTAATCGAATATTTTAATTTACAGTTACCCAAGGGGATGGAAATTTCTGTCGGCTCAAGTATTCCAATGGGTTGTGGGATGGGATCATCTGCTGCCGCAGTAATCAGTACAATGTGTGCATTGACGCATTTTCTAAAAATTAATTGGCAGCCGGAAGATTATTTATCTTTCAGCAAAGAGATTGAAAATTTGCAGCACGGCAAGTCGAGTGGTTTAGATTTACATCTAGTTACTTACGGCGGTTGTGTGCGTTTTCAAAATGGCCACACCAATGCGCGTGAAGTACCGGATTTTCCACTCTATATAGTTAATACTGGGCAACCAAGCTCAAGTACTGGCGAATGTGTGACCCAAGTGGCACCAATTTTTACCCAGAGTTTAAATCTTGCGACTGATTTTGCTGCTGTCACTGATGCTATAGATAGTGCATTTGTAGCTGGTAATTTCAGTGACTTTAAATATGGGATTCGGGCTAATCATAAATTGCTCAATGAAATCGGCGTTGTACCAAACAAAGTTGCTAATTTTATTTCTGATATTGAGAGCGCGGGTGGTGCAGCTAAAATTTGTGGTGCAGGCTCAGTAAGTGGCGACAGTGCTGGTATAGTGCTATTGGCTGCTGAAGCAAAGATAGAAGATGTAGTGAACAAACATGGTTATAGCGTACAAACTATTCAGGTAGATCGACATGGCGCAAGAATTATATAAAGTATCGGTACCTGGCAGTTTAATGTTGCTGGGTGAGCATGCAGTGTTATCACGTAAGCAGGCCATCGTTTGCGCGGTGGATAAACGTCTCAACATCACTTTAACCCCTGATGATAGCCAAACGGTTAAAATTTTTGATACGCGTTTAGGCACCATGCAACAAGACCTCGCAGATTTAAAAGTTGCAGAACCATTTCAATTTGTCTTAGGTGCGATCATATTATTTAAAAAGCATATTAAACGTGGCTTTAATTTGCAGATTGATGCAGATTTTTCAAGCAAACTAGGTATGGGCTCATCAGCTGCGGTAACGGTTGCAACGGTTGCAGTGCTTACGCGCTGGATATTTGCTAAACAAATGTCGCCAAAACGTATTTTTAATTATGCCAAGCAAGTAATGTTACAAGTGCAAGGCTTTGGCTCAGGGGCAGATTTAGCTGCCAGTGTGTATGGTGGCGTACTACGTTACCAAGTAAAACCATTCAAATGCCACAAATTACCTTTGGTACCAAATTTAACTGCAGTATATTCAGGTTCGAAAAAACCAACCAAAGAAGTGTTAGAGATTGTAAAACAAAAGCAAGCTTTACAACCGAACGTATACGCGAGCATTTATTCAGCCATGCAAATGTGTGTTAAGCAAGCATCGATTGCGATTAAACGCGGCGATTGGCCAGCTTTGGGACAAGTATTCAAGCATCATCATGGCTTACAGAATGCGCTAGGTGTGAGTAACGGGCATTTGGAGAATTTAATCGACCAATTAAATCAACAACCAGAGATATTGGGTGCCAAAATTTCTGGTGCCGGGCTTGGCGATTGTATTATTGGTTTGGGTGCTTTGCCAAGCGAAGTTTTCCCGCAAAATCAGCAACAACAAGAGCAAGGGATTCGCCAAATTGCAATTAGCATAGATCAACAAGGACTACAATATGCCAATAACTAAACAACAAATAGTCCGCCAATTAATCACTGAAGCCAACGTGCCAGATAAAGCGATAGGCTCAGCTTTTGCGCCAACGAATATTGCTTTGTGCAAATATTGGGGCAAACGCAATGCTGAATTAAACTTGCCGATTACTAGCAGCCTCTCAATTTCATTGGGTAATCTGGGCGCAACCACTAGAATTAGTTTGGCAGAAGCGAAGCTAGATCAGGTTGTGTTAAATAAAGAGAAGGTAGGTGAGAGCACAGTTTTTTATCGACGTTTAGTCGACTTTTTAGATTTGTTTCGTCCAACGCGGGATACGGTATTTAATGTTACGACGCAAACAAATATTCCTGTTGCGGCTGGATTAGCCTCTTCAGCCTGCGGTTATGCAGCAGTAACCAAAGCCTTAGATGATTTGTTCGGTTGGAATTTAGATACGGAACAGTTATCCATTCTAGCGCGCTTTGGTAGTGGTAGCGCTTGTCGATCCTTATGGGATGGTTTTGTGTTATGGGAAGCAGGTAGTGCTGAGGACGGCATGGATAGCCATGGCGTGCCAATTGATACTAACTGGCCAGACTTACGTATTGGAATTATCATGATTGATAATCGACAGAAGGAAGTATCATCGCGTGTGGCAATGCAATCTAGTGTCGATACCTCACCGTTTTATGCATTATGGCCAGAAACAGTTGCTGCCGCAATTGTGCAAACCGAAAAAGCAATTGCTCATAAAGATTTTTGGACCTTGGGCACGGTGGCGGAATCAAATGCTTTAGCTATGCATGCAATTATGATGTCGACAATACCGCCAATTATTTATGCCCAAGCTGCAACTTTAGATTATATGCAGCAAGTGTGGCGCGCTAGAGCTGCTGGTTTAGCAGTATTTTTTACGCAAGATGCAGGGCCAAATTTGAAATTATTATTCCTAGCCAAAGATGAAGCGCGCGTAAGAGAATTGTTTGGTAATATTGCAGTGGTGGCTCCATTTGCGCTGGAGTATTCTGTGGAGCGTATCCTGCCATGAGTCAACCTGAAGTAGTGGTTTTGGTCGATCAATTTGATAACCAAGTGGGCACGATGGATAAAATGCGTGCGCACAGTTTAGGTTTATTGCATCGGGCTTTTTCAGTGTTTATTTTACGCAAGCAAGATCAACAGGTTGAAATTCTGTTGCAACAACGTAATGTTGACAAATATCATTGTGGCGGCTTGTGGACTAATACTTGTTGTAGTCATCCGCGTATCGGTGAAGAAATTGTTGCAGCTGGTGAGCGGCGTTTGCAAGAAGAAATGGGTTTACAAATACCTTTACAACTAATTGGCAATTTTACCTATCGTGCTGAATTTGCGAATGGTTTGGTAGAGCATGAATTTGATCATGTATTAGTTGGGATGTACGACGATTCTCCAATTAATTTCAACCCTACAGAAGTACAAGATTTTCGGTGGATCAAATTAGCGGATTTAGAAACTGAGCTTGAGCACAACAGTCAAGCATACACTCCATGGTTAAAAGGGGCATTAAAAATATGCAAGGATTTTTGTACGCTATCCTAGGTTTCGTCCTAGCGATTGGTTTGCTAACCACAGTGCACGAATATGGCCATTTTTGGGTCGCACGGCGTTTAGGCGTTAAAGTATTACGCTTTAGTATTGGTTTTGGTAAATCTTTAGTTTCCTGGCATGACAAACAAGGCACAGAATACGTAATTGCTGCCGTCCCACTTGGCGGCTATGTAAAAATGCTTGATCAAACTGAATGTGAAGTTGCGCCTACTGAAATTAATCATGAGTTCAATCACAAGCCGGTATGGGTGCGCATGTTAATAATTGCAGCTGGGCCAGCTTTTAATTTAATGTTTGCGGTTTTAGCCTATTGGGTAGTGTTCATGTGGGGTATTCACTCGGTAGTACCAGTTTTGGGCGAGATTCCCAAAGGCAGCGTTGCATACACAGCAGGTTTGCGGTCTGGACAGGAAATCATCGCGATTGATGATCATAAAACCGCTACCTGGGAAGATATTGCTGTTAATATGATTGGAAATATCGGCGATAAAGATTTTATCAATGTCACTGCTTACGATCCAACCACCAAGCAGGAATCTGTACATGCTTTAAATCTTGCCAATTGGTCTTTAGCCAATACTGATGAAAATATTATTAAAAATCTTGGCTTGGAACCACTAGATCCAATTACTCCGATTGTTGGTGATGTAATGCCAGATTATCCAGCAGCCAAAGCAGGTTTGCAGGCTGGTGATCAAATATTAAGTATCGATGGCACACCTGTTAGTAGTCGTTCGCAATTAATGCATGAGCTGCGCGATAAATATGACACCTCCGTGCAGTTAATTGTAAAACGTGGTGATGAGCAAGTAACTATTTTACTTCGTCCGAGCAAGAAAATTTTGGACGGCGGACAAGCTATTGGCTTTATTGGTATTCAATTTCAAGATCAACCCTGGCCGGAATCGATGGTACGTGTGCAACGTTATTCAGCTGTGCCAGCATTCTTTAAAGCTGTACAACGCACTGGCGAATATACAGTTTTAACTTTGCAATTCTTGCAAAAAATGATTACCGGCAAAATGTCTTTAGAACACGTGGCTGGCCCAATATCGATAGCAAAATTTGCTGGTCGTACTGTCCGCTCTGGTGTGGAATATTTCTGTGGTTTCTTAGCTTTAGTAAGTATTAGCTTAGGCGTATTAAATATGTTGCCGATTCCAATTCTAGATGGCGGCCATTTTATGTTTTGTGTAATTGAATTAATTCGTGGCAAAGCCTTATCTGAAAAAGCGATGAATGTCGGGCATGTATTTGGTTTTGTTTTATTGGGAAGTTTTATGTTGTTAGCTTTGTATAATGATTTGGTAAGGATTATGCATTAGCTGACACCTCATCCTCGAAAACGCGTAGCGGTTATCTGTCATCCTCGAAAACGCGTAGCGGTTATCTGTCATCCTCGAAAACGCGTAGCGGTTATCTATCATCCCCGAAACCGCGTAGCGGTTATCTATCATCCCCGAAACCGCGTAGCGTTCATTGTCATCCCCGAAACCGCCCTGCGGTTATCGGGGATCCATCATATAACTTAGACTAAACCTACAGCAGGTCTATTCGCAGTTGCTGGATTGTAACCTTCTTTAAGTTCTTCATATTCAGGTTCAGGTTCAGCTTCAGGTTCTACGACAGGTTTAGTGCCTTTATACTTGTCATATGCATAATTCATTGCTTTACCTGGCGCTGCAAATAACGCTTTGGTTAAATCACATAAGGCACCAATTAAGCGGTTAAAAGTAACAGACAACTTTTCGCCTTTCTCGCCAGTGTGTGCCATTACAGCTTGACGTCCTAAATATGCACCAACTGTTGCCATAGCTGCGCCTACCACTGGACCACCAGCAATAGCTGCAGGATGAGTAAATGCCACAACCATTATCGTAGCACCTGCAAGCATCATTGAAACACCAGCTACGGCTAAGAATTTTTCATCAACCGACATTTTGCCAAAATTAGCATAAATATCATTACATCGATTATAAATTTGTGTAAAAACGTCATTAAACATTTGGAAGGCATGTAAATGATCGCCTACATCACACACGTCTGCCACATACGGCGCCCAGTTACGCAGATTATTTACTTCAGCGCGCATATTAGCTAGAAATTGTTCAAGATTTGATAATTCGCGCTCAGCCGCATCGATAGATTCTTCACGAAGTCTGCTGTTGATTTCAGCGCGTAAAGCATCGATCATTTCTTTTTGCTGCTTAGCTAATTGTTCAAGACGTTCGATTTTGTCCTGCAATTCATTTAATTGAGTTTGTTTTAAGTATTGAGTGTGTTGTTCATAGAACTCAGCAGGTTGATCTGTGAGTGCAACAGTAGGATTTTCTGTACTTCTAATAACTGTCATATGTACCTCAATTTTTACTTATTTTTATGCTTCGTACGCCACTAAAATACCAGAAAATAAGCTCTTTGTCAACGAGCTAAATGGGTAAACATACAGTGTCATCCCGGGAAATGTCCTGCATTTACCCGGGATCCATAAATTTCTATGTATTTTAGCTTCGATGATGTGTGCATATGCATGCATAAATTGAACTATTTTTTAAAGCTGGAGTCTATGAATATAAGTAGAAAAAGGAGTGGTATATGAGTGCAGCAGGTAGTGGACCTAAAACCTCGTTAGAAAAAAAGAATCAAGTTTTGATGGAGTTTTTTGTTACAATTGCTGGTCACGTAATACAAGCTGATCAGCTGTTGAAAAAATCTAGTACATTATTACGAGATGATGTTGCAACTGAATACCCAATCGAACACATGCTAATTATGCGCATATATAATATTGCGCCAGAGTTGCTAAAAATATTCTTAGCAAAATTTAAAAAATTCGATTCTCCTAACGCTGGATATCAAGAAATGGTGAAGCTGTTCTTTCA
Organism: uncultured Legionellaceae bacterium; assembly: GCA_964409995.1. GTDB lineage: Bacteria > Pseudomonadota > Gammaproteobacteria > UBA6186 > Azoamicaceae > JAGVLG01. The sequence continues at coordinate 8,318 of CAYPGU010000015.1, forward strand.
AGATTCACAAACGTTTTCTCTTTCGGGGTCCAAACTAGGCTTTGGTAAATTCACTTATTTGAATACTGACGAGGGCATGAGCAAAATTTCTACTTTGATAAATGAATTGCTAGCTGATCGAAGTTTTCGAAATGCTTTAACAGATCTATTTATAGTCTGTAAAGATTTGGAAGATATAGTGGTGGCGAAAGGTGCTGAAGAGTCCGCTAAATCTTTAGTATATAAAAATATTAATGAAGTTTTGATTGATCCTATAACAGGAAGCCAACTAATTTTTGCTATGCAAATACCGGCTAAGTTCCCAGACCTATCTAGAAGAATTGTTAAGTATACACATGGTATCAAAGACGAAGAAATGGAAGATAATCCAAAGATTGTAGGTGATCCATTAGTTAAAGCCTCTACTACATTAGTATCAGAGATGAATAACAGTGTTGGCTATATAGATTATTCTGTATACAACCCAAACATGGCGCTAATATTCTCTGTAATCGATAAGTTGCAATCTGACGTTGCTGCCTCACCAAATATAGTAAATGAAGGTTTGTTGCAGTTGCTATTTCTGCTCACTACCATGCCAAGAATAATTGATAAAAAAAATCTCAGACAAGAGTTGAGCCCTAAAGATAAAGAATCTATAAAGCAACTTGTTGGTATTTACAAGGGAATGGGAGATCTGCTTAAAAGTAGTTTGGACCTGACGCAAGTTGCAAAGGATCGGGTTGAAGAATTTATCATGGAACAAACTGACATAAAAATTAGAGCATTGCTCGGTGTTCTGCTCGATGATGAAACAAAAACCGAAGAAATTGTTGAGCAGATTCATGGCGCATATGCTCAGGCGAATAAAATTGTTGATGATAAGTCGGTTGTGATCGGTGATTTGCAGCATAAATTAAATACTCATGATATGGAGTACAGCATAAACAGATATTTGCATTCATTTTCTCCGCCCGAGACAAAAATTGAATTTAATGAAGCGCGTTATATTTTAGACTTCATTACAAAAAACAATATTAAGCTAACGCGCAAAAGTATTATTGTGTTACAAAATGTTGCGCCACGTCACAAAACAGCACTTGGTAAATTTGCTAGTAAAGTTAGAAAGATGTCGATCTCCAAAGATAAGAAAGCAGTTGAGAGACCAGCTAGCCCACAAGAAAAGGAAGATCTAGGTGAGAAAGATTTATACCGTCGTGATTTAAGCAATTTGGTAAGCGGATACAAGGAAGGTTATGGTTACGTAGATTTGTTAGCTTGTTTTAAAGCAGCAACACCAGTAGTAGCGGAAAAACGTGCTTCAAAAGAATTGCAACGAAGCTCTGATGGAACTCGCAGTTTACAAACTCTTGACAAGCCGCCTTTGCTACATAGTCAGAGCAAGCGCCTCTCCAAGGACTCCAGGGAAGCGCCACCAATTCCATCCTCTCGGCCAACTTTCAATAGGGCGAATTCAGAACAAGCATCGCCAGCTTTGCCACCTAATAAACCAAAATATGTGCCGCCGGTAACCAAACAACCAGAAGTTGCCAAGCCAGCAGCTACAGTACCTGCTACCGTTAAAGATGAAAACCAGACCCAAGCGCCAACTGCAACACGTAAGCTTTCATTCGTTCAGCGACAAAAGGAAGAGATTGAAGCAAGAGAAAGGAAACAGCGCGAAGAAAAAGAAGCAGCGGAAGCCGCAAAAAGAAAAAGCATAACTGGCAAGCGTGGTTCAATAGACAAACGCGATTCAACTGGTGGCGGCCCCAAAGTTTAATTTAGAGTGAAACCCAGCTAACCTCAGCCCGTTGGCCTGAATGCAGCTTTTAGTGTATCATTATCAAAACCAACAGCGACGCTATTGATACATGTTTAAGCCTTTCTTTTTATTCGTAGGTCATCGTTACGCATATTCAAAGCGCAACAATCATTTTATTTCATTCATCTCTCTAACCTCAATGTTAGGTATTGCACTTGGTGTTGCGGTATTAATAACAGTGCTCTCGGTGATGAATGGCTTTAACAAAGAAATTCGCGCCAAGATTTTAAGCTTTGCGCCACATGTGATTCTACGTGGCCAAGATGGGCCGATTAAAAATTGGCAAACCATCTTACCCCAGGTTCTAGCCGAGCCAGGTGTAGTAGGTGCCGCACCGTATATTTTTTCGCAAGGTTTATTGATTGAAAACGGCATTACACAGCCAGCGATAATTCGCGGCATTGATCCAGCAGAAATTGGCGATGTATATCCATTAAAAAATACCATTATCGCCGGCAAGCTATTCGATTTAAAACCTGGCAGCTATGGGGTAATTTTAGGCAAGCATTTAGCCAGTGGTTTGGGGGCTGAGGTCGGCGATAAAGTTACTTTATTAATGCCTGAAGCTACGGTTAGCATCACTGGCATCAATCCTAAGTTTAAGCGTTTAAATGTAGTTGCGGTGTTTGATACCGGTACTTACTATGACGATCGCAATGCATTCGTACATATAGCCGATGCCGATCGTTTATTTAAAATGCATGGCGCTGTGACTGGCATTCAAATCAAATTAGCCGATGAATTAATGGCACCACAGATTTCCAACTTAATAAATAGCAAATTAGGGCATAAATATTGGATGAGCGATTGGACTGGAGATTTTTCAAATTTCTTTGATGCTTTGAATATGGAAAAAACGGTCATGTGGTGTATATTATGTTTAATCATTGCCGTTGCTGCCTTTAATTTGGTAGCGAGTCTGGTCATGATGGTGACAGACAAACGCGGTGACATAGCCATCATGCGCACCATGGGCGCAACTCCCGGCAGCATAATGGGAATTTTTATCGCACAAGGTGCAATCATCGGTTTGATTGGTACTTTGTTGGGCTTAATTGGCGGTTTAGTTTTAGCATCGAATGTAACGATGATTGTTGATCAGATCCAATCCCTGTTAAACATTAACTTTGTTGATCAAGATGTATATTTAATTAGTTTTGTTCCTTCCCAGATACGTCAGTCCGATGTGGTAATTGTTTGTGCTTTCTCGTTTGTAATGAGTTTATTAGCCACGATTTATCCGGCCTGGCGCGCAGCGCATATTGATCCAGCGGAGGCATTACGTTATGAATAGTTCTATCGTATTGCAGTGTGACAACCTAAGTAAAACCTTCATGGATGGTAAATCGCAATTAACTATTCTAGACGGAATTAATTTGCATGTTAAGCAAGGGCAACAGATTGCTATAATGGGGCGTTCTGGTTCCGGTAAAAGTACTTTATTGCAATTATTGGGCGGTTTGGATCATCCAACTTCAGGCAAAGTGTATTTGAATGGCAAAGATATTATGGCGCTCAGCGAAGCGCAACGCAGTAAATGGCGCAATAAAAATTTGGGTTTTATTTATCAATTTCATCATTTATTACCCGAGTTCACAGCGCTGGAAAATATAGCTTTACCTTTGTTAATCGCTGATGTTGCGCCGAAACAAGCTTTAGCTATCGCCAGTGAATTAATTGCTGCAGTAGGCTTAACTGATCGCCAGGATCATCGCCCAGCCAAATTATCCGGCGGAGAGCGGCAACGAATTGCGATTGCTCGTTCGTTGGCTAATAATCCGGCCTGTGTATTAGCGGATGAACCAACCGGTAATTTAGATGCCGAGAATGCCGAGATAGCTTTCAATTTGATGCAGCGTTTGAATCGTGAACGCGGAACCACCTTTGTAATCGTAACGCATGATTTAGAATTAGCCGCGCGGATGGATCATATCTATACTTTGCAAGATGGTGCGTTTAAGACATAGCCGTCATCCAGGAAACCGCGTAGCGAATATATCCCGGCTACTGCGACGCACAGGGTGCGTCTTGGCCGGGATGACATAAGATGCTGTCATCCCGGAAACAGAGTACACAGTTTTGTCATCCCCGAAACAGAGAACACAGTTTTGTCATCCGCGAAACAGAGAACACAGTTTTGTCATCCCCGAAAACGCCCTGCGTTTATCGGGGATCCAGGCTCTATGGATTTATTACTTGTGTCTATTCTGCCTCGTAAGACTTCGTTGCACTCTTGGCAGCTTCCAGATCAAACTCATCCCAAGCTTTGCAATTAAACCAGAGGCTAAACCAAGTACCAAACAACCAAGCAAAAACGGCTGCCATATTTCATGTAGATCATACAACATATCATTAATACTCAAATGAAATTGTATATCTTGTGGCGGATGAATTCCAAGCAAATACTCGCCAACTCGATACGCCGCATAATACATAATTGGCATGGTCAGCGGATTTGCGACCCAAATCGCTGTAATAACCAACGGAAGATTACAATTAAGCATAATAGCAATTAAAATTGCAATCATGGTGTGAAATGGCAAGGGGATCCATGCACAGGCAACTCCTACCGCCAAACCCATTGAAGCAGAATATTGATTAAAATGCCACAAATTATCCGCGCCAACCAATTTGCTGAATTTAGCGATAGTCTTATTGTGTTGAATTTTTCTATAGTGCTTTTTCAAGTCTTTCGTGTTGGGTAGCAACATTTAACATTCCGTGTAAAAGTTTTGTCCATTTAGCTAAACTAAAGCTATTCAAGTAGAATTATAGATTATATAGCTCAATTTGATTAATTAGCCACAGGTATCTACTGGTACAGTTCCTTGATATATATCTTCAACATACTCACAATTACATCCTTCTGGGAGGTACTCTAATGGTATATCAGCACTGCCTGGGATTGTATAGGATGGTGATCCAGGCCCACATATAGTTTTAATCGTGCCATTATCTTCATAAAAAATCATACGTAACTGGTTGTTAGCAATTTCATTATCTTCTTGTGGTGGAGAATAGCCAGGAATACCCTCTAGGCCAGAAATTTTAGCAAGTAATCTTGCCATCGGATACCCTTGATTGATGCCCCCATTATAGAGGACATACTCAATATTACCTATTCCTACGCTCTGATTACTATTAAAATGTACGTTTTGGTTTAAAAGGGTGGTATTACCAAATCTAATACTTTCAGGGAAAGTTCCATTGACCTGGTAAGCAATTATAATATCCTTTTTGAGTGAATTTAGTAGGGTGATCTTTTCACTTATTTTAGCTTTAAGCATATGTGTGTTATATGCCGGCACAGCCATAACAGATAAAATGCCAACAATTGCAATTACAACCATCAGCTCAATTAAAGAAAAACCACCTTTAATCAAAGTACAATCCCAAATCAATTGCTACCATCTCATAAACAATTATAGTACTTATTATATAAATCTTTTGTATAGATGTCTTGTATTTACACTTAATCTACTGGCCCAGACAACACACAATAGGGAAAAGTTAAATATCATTTTTATACGAGTCATTTTATACAGGCCAAAATGAACTTTATAAATCTCTGAAAGTCTCAATTATAGATGGTATTATTTGGTGTGCTCAAATGCCTAAAAATGAAGGTTTGCAAAATTTAAGTTTGGAAGCTCTAGTTGATGTTCTTGTGCAGAAGATTGAAAGCCAAGAATCAGCAGTGGATGTGGCTGCTGAGTTGAATGGCAGGATGATAAAAGTATCAAAAACTATTGATATTAGAGATGTAGACTCTGTTCTGAATAGTAAGGATAATTCTTCGACTCAAGAAGTATCTGATTTCAGTCTTCAACTTAAAAACGCTTTGATTAGAGCTAAAGATGATCCACTGTTTTGTTCTAAGTTAAAAGTTCTGTTTGAGTTTGCAAATATCGAATTGATAGAATCATGCCGTGTAATGCAGAACAAAAGTTTGTACAAATTTTACGATAGTTTCGTGTCTATTTCTAATATACATATTGCATCTCAAGATATATGGTTCCCAGATTTATCATTTTTAACAAAAAATGATAAGCAAAAGCCGTTTGGCAAGACTGGAAAAGAACGTGCCTTAGTGCCGTTAGGATGGATGCATGCTATGCAAGCATCTTATTGGGGAGCTGATAACAAAAAACTCGAATATTTAAGTCCTCAAACAAAAAAGCTATATAAATTGAGATGTGCAGAAGATAAAATTTTATATAGAAATGTTGATGATGAAAACGGTCAACATACTCCAATTAAGCGTGGAGAATATTTGTTCGCACTTACAAAAGGTCTAAGCATAATTGCAGCCACTCGGAGTGAAATAGATAATGCACATCACTCATCATTTTTAGCTGGTCAGCCAGTGGTTGTAGCTGGCCATATGCAAGTTAATGAACAGGGCAGTATATACGGCTTGGATAATATTTCCGGACATTATGCTCCAAGAGACGAGGTGTTCTTTTGTGCTGCTATAAGATTATTTGAACGTGGCATTATTGGTTTAGATTGTGAATTAAATTCATACGGTAATTTACTACCAAAAAAAATTGCTTTAAGAGATTTGCTGATTTACAGTATAGATAATATATCCTCACAGGAGTTAAAAAGTGAGTTGATACGTTGGCGTGACCAAAATGCTTCATTATATGATAGTATTTCCAAAAGTGGCAAGACTTCAAATCTATCTCCCTAGTATTAGGATATTTGTAACCTGCTACTAAATTTAGCGATAGTCTTATTGTGTTGAATTTTTCTATAGTGCTTTTTCAAGTCTTTAGAATTTGGTAGCAACATTTAACATTCCATGCGTAAAATTAATTTCCCTTTGCCACTAGCAGCAGCTGCGCTGTTAATTGGCATATGCAGTACAATCTATTGTCCGCAAATTCCAACCCAACTAGTGATCTATGCACTACTTGGCCTAGCAATTATAATTATAGTCTTACCTGGATCAAAGTATATATCCGGTCTGGGTTTGTTCATATTTGGCTTTGCATTAATGGGTTGGCATATAAACGTCCAATACTCCAGAGCTTGGCCGACGAATCTAGAAAATATACCAATTACCTTGACCGGTACTATTATCAGTCTTATTGAAGAAACTTCTGCACAAAAAGTTCGCTTTCTATTTAAGCTGGCCGCCAAAGATCAAACAGTACAAGTTACTTGGGATAAACCCCAGCATGATCTCCGCCCAGGCGATGAATGGTCTTTAACACTTAAATTAAAGCGGCCACGCAACTATGCTAATCCTGGTAGTTTTGATACGGAGAAATTTTATTTTCAGCAACGTATTGTGGCAATTGGATATGTAATGCCCAAAGGTGAACACAATTTAATCGCGCAACATCCATTACGCTACCCGATTCAAAATTTACGCCAAGAGTTGTTTTCGATGTTGGCCTTCGAGCTGCACCCTAAACAATTTATGGGCATTATTGTAGCTTTGATTCTTGGCAGCAAAGCAGCTATCTCGACTGAACAAATGCAGTTGTTGCAAAATACTGGCACCGCACATTTAATGGCTATTTCTGGTATGCACATTGGTATGATTGCGGGTATGATATTTGCTGTGTTGCGTTTTGGTTGGCGCTTTACTGCACAGAGTTGGCGACGCTTTCCGGCGCCGTGGGTGGCAGCTTGGGGTGCCTTGGCAGTAAGTGTGTATTATGCGTTACTAGCCGGGTTTAGTATTGCAACGCAGCGATCTTTAATTATGATTGGCGTATTGCTCGCCGGTCTAGTATTAAAACGTAAAATATCCTCAACTAATAGTTATTGTTTAGCACTAATAATTGTCTTGCTGTGGGATCCATTCGCGGTATTATCGATTGGCTTTTGGTTATCTTTCGTAGCGGTGGGATTTTTGTTGTATGCTTTTGGTGGGCGTACGACTACACGCAACAAATGGTACTCTTGGCAGCGCTGGTTAAAGCCGCAAATAGTAATTAGTCTTGGTTTATTACCGATTTCATTATTATTCTTCGCACAGACTTCAATCTGTGGGCCAGTAGCAAATCTAATTGCTATTCCCTGGGTGTGTTGCACGGTTGTTCCACTGAGTTTAGCTGCGGTATTGATGTGGCCAATTGATCATGCAATCGCAGTAAATTTACTTAAATTTGCTGAATATAATTTTTCTTTGCTGTGGCCGATATTAGAAAAATTTGCTCGAATACCAGTGTTTAGTTGGCATCCACCACAAGAATATTTAGGGTTATTATTTATAGTAGCATTTCTAGGTGCGGTTTGGTTATTGATGCCGCGCGGTTTGCCAGGGCGCTATTGGGGAGTGATCTGTTTTGTGCCATGGATTTTTGTGCCTCTGACCACCATAGAACATGGTGCAGCTGAATTTACTTTACTCGATGTAGGGCAGGGGCTAGCAACTGTTGTGCAAACAAAAAATCATGTTCTAGTTTATGATACTGGTGCGAAGCTAAGTGCAGATTTTGATTTGGGTAGTAGAGTGGTAGCGCCATTTTTGCAACATAAGGGCATTAAGCAAATTAATCAATTAATGATTTCGCATGCTGATAATGATCATATTGGTGGCGCTGTGAGCATCCTACAAAAATTTCCCACGCAAGAAATTTTAATTAGCGACCAAAATTATTTGCGTGAATATGGCTCAACATCTTGTCATGCTGGTCAAAGTTGGACTTGGGATGGAGTAGATTTTTTTGTCTTACATCCAGTCCAACAACGCTATTACAAAAAACGCAATGATCGCTCCTGCGTATTAATGGTACGTGCTGGCAAGCATAAAGTTTTGTTAACCGGAGACATTGAAAGCAAAGCCGAGCAGCAATTAATTGCTAATTATAGCAGTCATTTGCAAGCAGATATTTTGCTGGTGCCCCATCATGGCAGTAAGACATCCTCTAGTGAGGAGTTTATTCATACAGTTAATCCAAAATATGCCTTAATACCTGTCGGATATAAGAACCAATATGGCCACCCGAAAGAACAAGTCTTGCAACGTTATACTGAACATGGTGTGCAGATTTTAAGTACAGAATTGGATGGGGCGATTAGTTTTAAGTTGGGGCAAGAGAGAGATTTAGTTGCAGATAGCTACCGACGTCATTATAAGATGTTTTGGAATCAACACAAATCTTAAGCGCCATTAACAGGATTTGGGCGGCCTAATATTTCAGGTACTACGGATTCCCTCCTTGGTTTATGCGCATTAGCATCAGAATTACGATTCAAATATACTGCTGAGGTTCTGCGTGGCGGTGATAAACCTTCGTTCTCATTCGCTGCAACAGTGGCTAAAGAAACTACGTCAGGAGCTTTGTTTCCTCGATTGAAAATTTTTTTTGTAGCAATCAGAAGCAGTTCATTCGCTGTAGTATCTTTTGTTTGCGGTTTAACATCTTTAAAAACATGAATTAAATGAGCCTCAAGAGCTTTTTTTGCAACGAGCAAATTTTCTAAACATTTGAGTGTTCTATCACCCACATTTTCACCTTCTGAAACATCGGTTGATGCTAAAAACCCTTGCTCTTTTATCTCGTTTATTTTTGCTTCAAGCATGGTAGACATCCGCCAATTCAAACGTAATGCTCCTTCATCGCGTAGTGTTAGTAGCAACCCAGGATCTAATCTAAATAAGTTACCCAGTTCGCTTGTGTAATTATCGATTATTCTTACTCCGTCAGCGTGCCTTTTGCCGATTTCATCGCGTAAAGATGATGTTATGTCTTCATAAACATGCTGTGTTTTGGGTAATTTTCCAAATGACATTACACTACGTAAAAAAGTTGGTTTGGGTGCATCTACTTCCTTTTTTGCTATTGTAGCTTGCGCTGTGGTTAACTCGCTTAATAAAGGGTCATTTATAAAATTCTGTTTCTTTGGTTTAGAATCATCAGGCCCACCTATGACACTTATGACGACACTTTCAAGTCTCTCTAGTCGTTCAGCTTCTATTGCATAAGCTGGGCCTGGACCAGACTCTTTTAATTGCTTCTTTCCTAATCCCTCCTCAGTGCGAATCTTATGATATATATTTTTAGCTTCCACGATATCGTTATAAATTCTAGACTTGGCATCATCTCTACAATGCTTGCCAGCCAGTTCCATTATTATATCTACATTCGCAGGGTTATTAAAAATGTCATCAAATATAGCAAGTTTTTGCTCAGCAGTGATACCAGGATGTTTGGTTCCAGTTCCAAGACTAAAGTTAATCAAATCTATTAAGCTTAGACTTATTTCAGTAGCTCCTGTCCATTCATTACTTGACAATGTTAGCTTAACGGTATCTCTTTCTGTTTCAGTAGATGAAAAGTATAAATGCGCATCTGTGTTTCTTGGATCAGTCCCTATATCCTCAATAAAAGTTCGTTTAAAGAACTCTCGAATGTTATTCAATAACGCTTCATCAGCACTAAAATCATGATCCAAAGGCATAGCTCATTCCTCCACCTACTATGTTTTTTAGACTGTGGATAACTGGAATGGTTCACTATAATTAGTGTAGGATCACGTTTAACCGCGGGCTCTAGAGATTACTCGGGTG
>CAYPGU010000016.1:0-18427 GCA_964409995.1 uncultured Legionellaceae bacterium
CACGACTATAGCAGGCATAAAATTTGGCACGCGAGTACTGCGCAGCAAACTCGACAAATTCACCGCCATACAATAAATCATCTTGCGTACGCACACCTTGCAGAATTACTAACTTCAATGGAGTCGTTTGTAAAAGTCCGCTTAGTTGCGGCAACATTGAACGATACGGCGTTATACCAGTACCAGTGCCAATCAAAATATAGCGTTGCGGCAAAACTTCATCTTTTAAGATAAATTGGCCATATGGACCACTCGCGTTTAGAGTATCGCCGGGCCGCAGGTTGGCCAATAAAGTTGAGGCTAGACCATTAGGTAAATATGACATTGCGAATTCAATCACGTTATCGCGCGCAGGGGAATTAGCAATACTATAATTGCGGCGATGCTCCACACCATCTTTTTCAATATGTAAACTAATAAATTGGCCTGCTTTGAACTCCAAACCATTCGGATCATCTGTAGTAAACCTAAAATGTTGTGTACTTGAGGTTATATTTGTTTTTTCTTGTAAAATTAATTTAAATTTATGTGCCATTATTAAAAACCGTTCTCGCTAAAATATACTAATAAGTTCGTTACTAATTGCGCGCGCTGTACCAAGCTAGGAATTAAAATAAATTCCTGTTCACTATGAATCTTGCCACCAATCGCTCCCAAAGTATCTACATTCGGTAGACCATTGGCTGCTAAATTGTTACCGTCACAACAACCACCAGATGGCTTCCAGCTAATCTCTTGACCAATCTCATGGCCAACTTTTTTTACGATATTGTATAGCTTCTCCATCTTCACATCAAAAATTTTTGGCGGTCGCTCTGAAACACCGTGTAGTTCACATCTAAAGCCAGTTTTCGGTTCGATACTTGCCACAATTTGCGTAAGGCTACTCTCCACCCATTCAATATCTGCCTGGAGTGGGAACCTGACGTCAATCTTACATATGCATCGATCCGGCACAATATTGATCGCTTCACCGCCATTAATAGAACCAATGTTGAGCGTAACCCCAGGGCGTTGGGTGTTTAGGGCGTTTATTTTACCAATAATTTCAGCCATTTTACAAATTGCATTCCGCCCTTCTTCGAAACTACGGCCTGCATGCGCAGCTTTACCGTGCATAACGAGGGTAAATTTGGCACTGCCCTTGCGTTGTCCGGCTAAAGTACCATTCTCATCCATCGATGGTTCAAAAACTAAGCCAACTTGATGTTTTTTTGCTCTAAAGGCCAATATTTCACTCGAACCGGTCGAGCCAACCTCCTCATCAGAAGTTAAAATTACTTCCCAGCCGAGTTTAGACGCTTGCGGTAGTTGCTCAAAAGCTTTTAACGCCCATAACATTATCACCAAACCACCTTTCATATCGGCAACACCAGGTCCATGCAAAATATCGCCACCTGATTGATAGGTATGCTGGAATCTATGTTCGCGATGATAAACAGTATCCATATGTCCTACCAATAAAATCTGCATCGGCGCATCTGGACGTTGTGTAAAACGTAACACTGGTCCTAGTGGCAGAGTTTTAGTTTCACCATGTAAGTCAATATCTTTAAATTCATCGACCGGCATAGTAACTTGTTCACAGTTAAGCGTAGCATATTCGTGCTTAAAAATTTCTGCGATCTTGTTCAGCCCCTCGATATGAAATGAACCTGAATTAATTTCTGCTAAACGCGTCACCAATTCTAACATCGTGGCGGCATTTTCTTGTAAATAACTAGGCACTTTGTTTAAGTCCATTTGTTTAAATCCATTTAACTATTCTATTGACATATTTAAATATTTTAACACATATTTTGTGTTAAACCATAGCAAACTGAACATGATCGCGTAACCAGCGTTGCAACAATAGCGGCACAATTGCTGGTTGTTCACGCAATAGCAGCTCCGCAGCAGCATACACTTTTGGTAATAAGTCTTTATCACGCAATAAATCCGCTATGCGCAAATTTGCCAAGCCGCTCTGCCGCGTGCCAAATACTTCACCGGGCCCACGCTGTTGCAAATCAAATTCCGCTACAGCAAAGCCATCGTTACAATCACGCATAAATTGCAAACGCTGTTGAGCCTTGCTGCTTAGCGGGCTCTTATATAATAAAATGCAATAACTTTGTGCACTGCCGCGACCTACTCTACCGCGTAACTGATGCAGTTGAGCTAGACCTAAGCGTTCAGGATTTTCTATTACCATCAAGCTAGCATTAGGCACATCCACACCAACTTCAATTACTGTAGTTGCAACCAAAACATCTATTCTGCCTTGCTTAAAATCTGTCATGATCTGTTCTTTTTGATCTGCTTTCATGCGGCCATGAATTAAAGCAACGCGTAAGTTGGGTAATTTTTCACTTAACTCTTGCCAAGCCTGTTCCGCTGGAGTGCAATCAAGTACTTCTGATTCTTCGATTAAAGTACAGACCCAATATACCTGCTGCTTTTGTGCACACGAAGCAATAATCTTCTGCAAAACTTCGTCTTTACGTTTATTACTTACTAATAAAGTATTAATTGGTTGCCGACCAGGTGGCAGCTCATCAATTACGGAATAATCTAAATCTGCATAGAATGTCATGGCTAAGGTGCGCGGTATGGGTGTGGCGGTGAGAATTAACTGATGGCACGTTAAGTCATTCTGCCCCTTCCTTTGTAAGGCCAATCTTTGTTGCACACCAAAACGATGTTGCTCATCAATAATTATTAACGCCAGATTTTTAAATTCAACACTGTTTTGAAATAATGCATGTGTCCCAACCGCCAGATGAATACTGCCATCAACTAGTTTTGAATTAAGCAATGTTTTTTGCTTATTGTTTAAGCTACTGGTAAGACATGCAACTTCTAGCCCTAAAGGTTTGAACCAAGCAGATATATTATAATAATGCTGCTCCACCAGTATCTCGGTCGGAGCCATAAATGCCACCTGAAATCCAGCCTCAATTACTGCTATTGCCGCCATTACTGCAACTAAAGTTTTACCGGAACCAACATCACCCTGCACTAAACGTAACATCGGATATGATTGCGCCAGATCATTTTGCAACGTGGCAATCGCTCGTTCTTGCGCTGTCGTAAGCTTGAAGCTCAAGCTCTGCAACAATTTTTCGCCTAGCATGCTCTTATGCGCAATTTTCTGTGCTTTTAATTTTTGATGTAGCAAACGCTTTTGCCGCAAACTAATATGCTGTGCTAATAATTCTTCAAAGGCTAATCTGCGCTGGGCTGGATGTACCCCAGTATTTAAAATTTGCTTGTAACAATCTGGCGTTGGAAAATGTAATTGCTGCAAACATTCGAATATTGGTGAAAATTGCAAATTCTCGCGAATTGCAGCAGGCAAAATTTCTAAACTGTTTTGAATTGGCTCTAACAATACCAATACTTGTTTGGCCAAACTACGCAATAGTTTTTGGCTGACACCATCGGTAGTAGGATAAATAGGTGTTAAATATTCTTCGACCGGTAATACTTCTCCATCACGGACTACGGTATATTCTGGATGAATAAAACTTAAGCCACTACGGCCTACCCTAGCTTGGCCAAAACAACGCAAGATTGTTCCTGGCTTTAATTGCTGCTGTTGGCTAGGATTGAAATAAAAGAATCTAATTTCTGCGGCACCACTATTATCACGCACGCGCAAACTTAAACTGCGCTTGGGCTTAGGAATTATCGTTGCTTTTTCAATCTGTACTTCTATTACAACAGTGTCATCGATACGCACAGTGCCCAGCGGATAAATACGCGTTCGATCAACATATTTATATGGCAAATGAAACAATACATCCTGTAAGGAAATAATTTGTAATTTGGCTAAACGCCCTGCAACTTGGGCGCCTACACCTTTCAATTCCGCGATGGATCGCTGCAAAATGCTCATATATAGACAAAATACTTGACAAAGATGACTAATATTTATAGCATGTTCGACTTACCAACACCAGGGGTGTTGTTGCCAGGCAACGACTGAGAAATACCCTTAAAACCTGATCTGGTTAGTCCCAGCGGAGGAAGAGTGTCAATATGAATGATTTCGCGTCCCGCATTAATGTCAATACACATCTCAATCTGCTTGATTGGTTAGTTTTCGCCTGCGCTTGTTTAATCTGCGTTGTCTTAATTCGATATGGCCATAACAAAAAGCAAATTTTAACTTCTACAACCACCACTGATAATACTTCTGTAGTTGAGTACCTATTAATGGGTCGTCAATTAACTCTGCCTTTATTTGTAGCAACTTTGGTTGCGACTTGGTATGGAGGCATTTTTGGTGTTACGCAAATTGCTTTCGAACAAGGAGTTTATAATTTATTTACGCAAGGTATCTTCTGGTATATTACTTATATAATTTTTGCGTTCTTTCTAGCCAAAAAAATTCGTTCATATTCTGCAATCACTTTACCCGAATTAGTAGAAAAAATTTACGGCAAAAAATCTGCCAAATTAACTGCCATTTTTATTTTCTTTAAAACTTTACCGATTACTTATGCAATTAGTATTGGCTTATTCTTACAATGCATCATGCCATTAAGCTTATTAGAAGCCACGTGTATCGGTGTCGGATTGATTGCTGTTTATGCATTATCCGGTGGTTTGCGTACGGTAGTATACTCTGACGTAGCTTTATTCATTATCATGTGCATGGGTGTGCTCTGTGTGATGTTCTTCTCCATCTTGAATTTTGGTGGTTGGGGATTCTTGCAAGCCAATTTACCCAGTAGTTATTTCAAACCCTGCGGTACAAATTCAATCGCCACAACCTTGGTCTGGTTCTTTATTGCATGCAGCAGCACTTTTATTAGCCCAGCTTTTTACCAACGTTGTTTGGCGGCAGCCAATGACAAAATTGCGGTGCATGGAATTTTAGTCTCAACTGCTATATGGTTTGTGTTTGATTTGTGCACAACCTTTAGCGCTATGTACGCAAAAGCAGTTATCCCGAATGCTGATTCTTTGCATGCGTATATCACATATGGGATTCAATTATTACCCAATGGATTTAAGGGTTTATTATTGGCTAGTATTGCTGCAGCAATTATTGCAACTTTAGATTCGTTCCTGTTTATTGCCAGCAATACCTTGTTTTATGATTTGAAACTTTTCGATAAATTTAATACTAAATTACGTCACATGTCAGCGATTATTATTACCGCTCTGCTGACAATTTTAGCTTCATTATATTTTGAGGGTAGAATTGAAAACGCCTGGCTAGTGATCAAAAGTTATTTTGCAGCTTGCTTGTTATTACCAATTTTATGTGGCTATATATTTCCTAGGCTTGCCTCAGATACTTTATTTGTCACTAGCTGTGTAATTTCTAGTATATGTGTAACTTTATGGCAAACCAAATATTTTGCACATTACAAGAATATAGATAGTTTCTATATCGGCTGCTTAGCCACTTTCATAGTATATTTTGCTTTCTACTTAACTCTCGAAACGCGAATCACAACGCTAATTGATCGTATTCGGCGAATGATTTGAGCTAAATGCTTGCGATCTTTGATATGGCATAAGAAAACTAAAGCATTATGGCGTTCATCACGTTCTTCAACATGTACGTTTTCTATATTCGCATTACAATCGGATAATGCATTCGCCAATGTGGCTAGTACCCCGCGCTTATTCAGCACATCAATTCGTAAATCTACCGCAAACTCACCAATAACATCTTCGGCCCATTGTACAAAAACATATTTCTCTGGGTAACGACGTACTTCAGCAACATTGGTGCAATTATCACGATGAATTACCATGCCACGTCCAGCACTTAAGAAGCCTAAAATAGGATCACCAGGAATTGGTCGGCAACACTTAGCATAACTCACCACCATTCCTTCAGTGCCTTTGATTGCTAATGGCATAAGATTTTCATCATCACCACTAGGCGAATCAACCGCCAAACGACGAGCAACTAACGGTGCCATTTGATTACCCAAACCAACTTCTTCAAATAATTGATCTTTGCCTGATAATTTTAATTCTTTGGCCACGCGGTTGAAATTTTCTTCTGCAATATTATCTAGATTCAAGGCTAGCGCTGCTAACGCTCGCTCTACTAAACGCTGCCCTAGTTGGCGTGATTCACTTACTTGTTGTGTCTTTAACCAATGCCGAATATTAGATCGCGCTTTACCTGTAACCACAAAACTTAACCAGGCTGGATTAGGATGCGCCCCATCTGCGGTGATAATTTCAACCGTTTGCCCACTGGATATTCTGCTACTTAAAGGTACTAAACGCCGATCAATTTTTGCCGCTATACAGCAATTACCTACATCAGTATGCACACAATAAGCAAAATCTACGCAGGTTGCTCCGCTGGGTAAAGATAAGATCTCACCGGTCGGAGTAAAAACATAAACTTCATCTGGATACAAATCAATTTTTACATGCTCAATAAACTCCAATGAACTGCCAGAGTTATGTTGCAGCTCTAAGAGGCCTTTGAGCCATTCGCGGGCACGGTTTTCTGCGGCATTACCATTTGCATCATCTTCAATCGATTTATACAACCAATGCGCCGAGATTCCATTCTCAGCCATATTATTCATTTCAATAGTGCGAATTTGAATTTCTACTGGAATACCATGTGAACCCAAAACTGTTGTATGCAAGGATTGATAGCCATTGGCTTTTGGCACCGCAATGTAATCTTTAAATCGACCATGCACAGGCTTATATAAACTATGTACAATCCCTAAAACACGATAACAAGTATCCACACTATCGACGATAATTCGTAATGCATACACGTCCATGATTTCAGATAATGACAAGTCTTTGAAGCGCATTTTGCGATATAAACTATATAAATGTTTTTCTCGTCCCACAATATTCTGTGGCACAATCCCATCTTGTTTTAAGCGGTCTAATAATGAAGCTTCGATGGAATTGACAATTTCACGGCGATTACCGCGTGCTTTGCGTACAGCTTCTTTTAAAACACGATATCGAACTGGATACAAAAATGAAAAACCTAAATCTTCAAACTCAACGCGAAAATTATTCATCCCTAAACGATTTGCGATTGGAGCGTAGATCTCCAAGGTTTCTAAAGCAATTCGACGTTGTTTGTCGCGTGGTAACGCACCTAAAGTACGCATATTATGTAAACGGTCGGCAAGTTTGATCAAAATAACGCGAATATCTCGCGCCATCGCTAACATCATTTTGCGTAAATTTTCTGCTTGGGCTTCAGCCCTACTTTCGAATTTTATCTGCGCTAATTTGCTGACCCCATCGACTAGCTCAGCAACCTTATCGCCAAACTTGGTCGCGATTTCCTCTTTGCTAACTGAGGTATCTTCAATCACATCATGCAAAATAGCAGCAATAATACTTTGGTGATCCATATGCATATCAGCCAAAATACGTGCTACTTCTAAGGGGTGGGTTATATAATCATCGCCCGAGGAGCGTAATTGCCCTTTGTGGGCTTGCTCTGCCATGGCATAAGCTAAAGAAATAAGTTTGACTTGTTCTTTGTTTAAATATTCTGCTAATTGATTTCTCAGCGCAGTAAACTTAGCCAATATTCCCTCTACTTATTATGCCCTTATGCCAGGCCGCAGCGATTTAAAGCTCGGTGAAAGCGGAATGAACGCCTAATAGACTTCTAGTGCTAGCCCCGGTCTTTCCATCATCTTCAGCTTCTTCATCTTCAAATTTGAATCCAGCAGCTATTTCACGCAGGGCTAAAACAGTGGCTTTATCATTTTCCCAATCCAGGCAAGGCTGCGCAGCGCCCGTAGTAAGTCTTCTTGCTCTTTTAGTGGCCTCTAAAACCAATTCAAAGCGATTTGGGATTTGTTTAACGCAATCTTCAACCGTAACACGTGCCATCTGTATCTCCTAAAACTAGTTATTCGCCATACAATAAAGTATCTGATATTGCCTGAGTTTTCAAGGCCTATCGTTTAATTGAGCTATCAATTTTTGCCAAACATTTCTCTGCCGCGAAGTTCTCAGCCTTGCTGCGGAGATAATTGTCTTTAATTGTTCTACTGCGACCGCAAAATCATCATTTACAATCAAATAATCATATTCATTATAATGAGAAACTTCATTCTTTGCTTGCCGCATCCGCAATTCTATCGTCGAGGCATCATCTTGCTTACGATCGGTCAAACGCTGCAGCAGAGTCGCCTCTGAGGGCGGTAGAATAAATATCGTGACTACATCTGGCATACTACGCTTGATTTGCTGCGCGCCCTGCCAATCGATTTCTAGAATTACATCGAGTCCATTAGCTAAAGTTTCTGTTACCCAATCCCTAGATGTGCCATAAAAGTTGCCAAATACCTCGGCATGCTCCAAGAACACATTCGATGCCAACATATTATTAAATTCATCAATAGCAACGAAATGATAATGTTTACCATTTTCTTCGCCTTCCCGCTGCGCACGCGTAGTATGCGAGACAGACTTTAATAGATTTGGTAATTGTTGGCGTAACGCCGATACCAGACTAGTTTTACCAGTCCCAGACGGGGCGGAGATAATTATTAATGATCCCTGTGAATTCATATTTTTCTCTACTCTATGTTTTGTACTTGCTCGCGAATCTGTTCGATGATTACTTTTAATTCTACTGCAACTGTTGACATTATAGTTGTTACTGATTTAGAAGCTAAAGTATTGGCCTCACGATTCATTTCTTGTAATAGAAAATCTAATTTGCGACCAACCGTATTCTCCGTGTTTACTACTCTTTTGCATTCCGCAATATGAATCAATAACCGTTCCATCTCCTCTACTACATCTGCTTTATGCAATAAATATACAAATTCTTGCTCCAGACGGTTAGCATCTAAGCTTAAGCTTAGTTCATTTATTTTGTCGATCAGCCTAGTTTTCTGTTGCGCCAAGATATCTGGCAGTTGTTGTTGCACAATATGTATCTGCTGCACCATCGCATCTAGCTTATTATGGATTAATGTCGCTAGCTGCGCTCCTTCCACTTGGCGGCTTTGTGCCAATTTTTGCATACCTTGGATGAAAGCTTGTTTAATTGCTTCGATCAACTCTATCTGCGGGGCATTATTCGCTTGTACAACACCTGGCCAGCGCATTAGCTCTAAAGGTGAAATAGGAGCTGAATTATTTATTTGTGCCGCAATTTGATTAGCGTGAGTGATGATAGTCTGGATTAAAGGTAAATTAAGCTTAAAGTCTATTTTATCATTATGAGTAGAGTTTAGTTTTAACAAACATTCAATCTTACCGCGACCAAATTTTTGCCGCACCAGTTCACGTAAACTATATTCTAGATCGCGGACTTCTTCCGGCAGCTTAAAATGCAGCTCTAAGTAACGATGATTGATCGAACGCAATTCCCAGACCAACTCACCAAACGAGCCCTGGTTTAACTCTTGAGCATAGCCTGTCATGCTTGATATCATGTGCGTTTAATCCCCTAATTTGTCTGTATCTTAACAGGAAATATCTGTATGCGCATTATATCTGTAAACCTAAATGGAATTAGATCCGCAGCTAATAAAGGCTTTTTCAAATGGTTGGAACTACAAAATGCCGATCTAGTTTGTTTGCAGGAGGTTCGCGCGAGTGACGAGCAGCTAGCTGACAAAATATTTCACCCCCAAGGCTATGAGGCATATTATTATTCTGCCCAAAAAAAGGGTTACTCTGGAGTGGGGATATATGCGCGACAAAAGCCGGATCGCATAATAAAGGGTCTAGGCTGGGATATTGCCGATACTGAGGGCCGCTATATTGAATTATGTTTTGTCGATCTAAGTGTTGCCTCGGTCTATCTACCATCTGGCTCCAGCGGCGCGGAACGACAAAATATTAAATTCGCTTTCTTAGACAAATATATGCAAATTTTAAAAGATCAAATTAAGCACCCCCGCCAATATATTTTGTGTGGTGATTGGAATATTGCACATAAAAACATTGATCTTAAAAACTGGCGCAGTAATCAACAAACTTCTGGCTTCTTACCAGAGGAGCGCGCATGGCTTGACCAATTATTCGAAAAAGTCGGATTTATCGATGCATATCGACATTTTAATCCAGATAAAGAACAATATACTTGGTGGACTCAACGCTCACCACATGCTCGGGCCAATAATGTTGGTTGGCGGATCGATTATCAGATCATCAGCCCTGCTTTGGCCGATAAGATTACCTTCACTGATGTGTATACTGCAGAAAAATTTTCTGATCATGCCCCGTTAATCATAGATTACGCATTATGAGCTACAGGCAGCATGCCTAGTGTTTCCTTCTGAATCTGGATCAGTTGCTTGATAGCTGCTTGAGCCAAATCTAGCATATGATTCAATTCGGTTAATTTGAATGGTTTGCCTTCCGCAGTGCCCTGCACTTCAATAAATTCGCCCTTATCATTCATAATGACGTTCATATCAGTTTCAGCACTAGAATCTTCTTTATAATCCAAATCTACCACCGCAGCGTCTTTGTAGATTCCGACCGATATTGAAGCAATCAAATTTTTTAAAGGATTAGATTTAACTTGACCAGTTTTGTGTAAATGCGTGAGCGCATCAATCAAAGCTACACATCCACCAGTGATACTTGCTGTTCTTGTTCCGCCATCCGCTTGGATAACATCGCAATCTACAGTAATCGTGTTTTCACCCAATAGATCCATATTTACAATAGTACGTAAGGAGCGAGCTATTAAACGTTGAATTTCCATAGTCCGGCCAGCTGGACTACCACGAGTTACTTCGCGCGGCATACGTTCATGCGTTGAACGTGGCAACATCCCGTATTCTGCTGTAACCCAACCACGACCAGTGCCTTTTAGGAAACGAGGCACCCCTGGGCTAATACTCGCCGTACAGAGCACCTTAGTCTCACCGTATTCTATGAGCACTGAGCCCTCAGCATGTTTGGTGTAGTTACGGGTAATCTTTACTTCGCGAATTTGAGAATGTTCTCGGCCACTTGGACGCATTATGCAGTACTCACTTTTTTCAATTTTTTGAAGTATACCTAAATTCTGGCTAGATTTCTAGGATGTTGCCGGATTCCCTTGCTTCTTAGTTGGCTTAAGTCCATAATTAATTGGTATTTTTCCTGAGTAAACAATATGGCAGATTCAGATCCAAAAGGTTCTAATAAATTTTCCTTGCATGTGCAAAGTAATATTTTTCTAGGTTTATTTATTCTAATCCCAGTATGGCTATCATTATATTTTGCTTACATAATTTTTATATTGTTGGCAGAAATTACTTACCCAATTGTTGTGGATCTGGGGTTCTTAAGTAACAATTATGTTGTGTATTTGATAAGCTTCTTACTAAGCTTGACAATTATATATTTCATCGGTGTATTAGCAAAAATGTGGTTTGGGCGCGCAGTGCTAGCCTTTGTTAATCGAACTATTCAAAACATTCCAGTTGTCGGAACATTTTATAAATCGCTAAAACAACTCGCTGATACTTTTAATAACCAAGAAAAGCATACACAAAAAGTGGTAATGATTAATTTCCCTTCTGAGGAAATGAAAACCATAGGGTTTATAATTAAAACTTTTGATGATGCAAGTAGCGGCCAAAAACTTGCAACCGTATATGTCCCTACTACTCCAAACCCAACCTCTGGTTATCTGGAAATTGTGCCGCTCGAGAAAACCATTCCTCTCGATTGGACGTTTGAAGAAGCCATGTCATTTATTATTTCTGGCGGCTCGAATATGCCAGATAAGAGTTTAAGTTTTTTTAAACCTAGTTAAGGGTGCGACAGAAATGCTTCTGTCCTGAGCTTCAGGCTGCGATTCGGAATTTAGTGGTTCGTCCGCTCTGACAAGCTGCGCGTTCCGGCTATTATAAATATGTAGAATCGGTTCCGGTTGTGCAAGCAAGTTACGCATGCGATTAACAATCGGATCTGACACAGAATTGATAACCACATCTAACGCTCGAAACGCCAACGGAATTGAATCGTCGACCTTTTTGTGCATATCTTTAGCATGTTGGTACAACGCAGAATATTTAGCATGATATTTACCCAAGCTTAATTCTTGACTTACCTCCGCTTCAAGACCATCTAATTCTGCCTGCAGTCGCGTAAGCGCACTTTGCATAACATCCAGCACTTTATTTAATTCTTGTTCAAATCTAGATTCAGCTTCCTGGTTGTAGTTACTATATAAGAAAAAATAACTTGCTTTAGCCATTGCAAACATCCTTGCTAGCTCAGGAAAATTAGTTTTTTCATTAGTACTTTTTGCATAGTCAGGCTCTAAATCAGCCGGAACCTTTAGCACCATCTGACAATCACGCAATGCTACTAAATTAGCATGTAGTTTTTTATATGTTTGATTACGCATTGGATCCATTTGATAAGCGCGCCGCTTAGTGGAAACTTCTTGTAAGGATTTAATACAATCGATAGCTAAGTCTTGTAGTTCACGTACTGCGCTTAATAATTCCGCATATTGCTCGCGATTAAAACTCGCCAAATACCATTGCCAACTAGTCAATTTGCGCAAAACAGGAATTAAAGTTCGCTCTAAAAATCGTATATAGTAGACCACCATCATCGCATCAGTTAAATCTTGCTCAATATTTTTAATAAGAGCAGTGACTTGCTCTTTAAGATTTTCACTTTGCGTTGCAACTATATCTTGCTGCTTATGCAGTAAAATAGTTAATTGCTTTAAATCTAAGGCTATATCGCGTTGAATAAAATCTGGGCAATACTGACTCAGAGCATTATAAGTGCGCAGCAAATTTCTATAGCTTGCCGCGTATGGATCAACACCAAGTCCTTTTGCATCTTGCAAACGCAAATATAAATCGGTTGCTAATTGTAAATTGCTCAAATCATAATTTATGGTACTCTGTTTCTGCATAGAAACACTGCCACCTTTACTTAAAGGCGACAAGCTATCCTCAACATAAGCTTGTAATTGCAACCACCACTCTTGCATGACATATATCCTTCTTATTATTAGATAGACAAATACGCAGTATGATTTGATAGGTTTGAAGTTAAAAAGTTCAGGCTGTGAAGCTACACATGAAAAAAATATTTGAAACAGCCTAATAGAACCATCAGCATAATACTGACAGTCCTATTATGTCGCAACAAACCTTAGTGTGATAGTGCACCAGCAGCAGCACCTACAGCACCGCCAACAATGGCTCCCGTAGCGGCATTACCACCACTAACAGCACTGATACCAGCACCAGCGCCAGCACCTATACCTGCACCAGATAATGTGCGTTGAGTTTGCGTGCAACCAACTAAAGCCAGTGCACTCAAGATTGCAACACCAATTAAACGATTTTTAATTTTCACAATACAACTCCAATCAATTATTATTATGATTAAACGAAGTATAGATTCATTTGCATTGGATACTTGAAATTGCTGTAATAACATACAATACTAGATTGCTAGAAAGGCAGCTCCAATTCCGGTGCAACCTGTAATAACGCACAGCTAAATTGATCTTTAATTCTATTTAATACTTCTTCATTAACCGCTTCAAAACGAGCGACTAATTTAGGCGTTGTATTAGATGGACGAACTAAACCCCAACCATCCTCGAATTCAACCCGAATGCCATCCAAGGTAATAATTTTACATGGTTGCGAAAATTGCACAGTTGCAATTAAGGCCTGCATAATGTTGAATTTGGATTCTTCAGTTACATTAACGTTTAATTCTGGAGTGCTAACCATCTCTGGAATTTGCGCAAAAACTTCAGCACTGGTTTGTTCACTATTGGAAAGTATTTCAATTAATCTAGCCGCTGTATACAAAGCGTCATCAAAACCATACCAACGATCTTTAAAGAATATATGACCACTCATTTCAGCAGCCAATACTGCACCAGTTTCTGCCATTTTTGCCTTGATTAAAGAATGACCGGTATTCCACATCAAAGGTTCGCCACCAGCTTCATTAATTGATTTTTCTACATCACGACTACATTTGACATCATAAATAATGGTTGCACCAGGGTTAAAAGCCAATACCTCGCGCGCAAAAAGCATCAACAAGCGATCTGGCCAAATAATCTTGCCTTGGTTATCAACAATTCCAAGCCGATCGCCATCACCATCAAAAGCCAAACCGATATCGGCTTTGGTTTGTTTTACGGTCGCGATTAGATCTTGCAAATTTTGTGGATTACTTGGATCTGGGTGATGATTGGGGAAAGTACCATCTACATCGCAATATAAAGTTATTACATCACAACCTAACTGTCTATATAAATCTGGCGCGACTAGTCCAGGAACCCCATTACCACAATCAATTACTACTTTTAGATCTTTACCAATCTCTAGAGTTTTAGTGATAGCAGCAATATAAAATGGAACAATGTTAATTTGCGAATATTCCCCATGACCACGAGGAAATTTCCCGACCATTATTAACTGATACAATTCCTGGATTGTTGCACCATAGATTGTCACTCCAGCAATAATAATTTTTAAACCATTATAATTAGAAGGATTATGGCTTCCGGTTAACATTACTGCTGAATCGATATTTAAATGTTTCGATGCAAAATATAACGCTGGCGTCGGAACCATACCCACATCAACTACATCACAACCAGTAGATAAAATACCTGCTGATAATTGCTCAGCAAACAATGGACCTGATAAGCGGCCATCACGGCCAATAACTATTTTTTTACCACCAGAGCTTATAACTTTACTTGCGATCGCTTGGCCAATTGCAAACACATCCGCTGCCGTTAGAGTTTCTTCAACAATACCGCGAATATCATAAGCCCTAAAAATTTGTGGATTAATAGCCATTAACTTCTTCCTGTGTGTCCAAAACCACCATCAGCTCTAGCGGTTGCGACAAATTCTTCAACTACTTCAAATTGTGCTTGCACTACTGGCACAATCACATACTGCGCTAAACGTTCACCAACATTGATAGTAAAGGCTTGGTTGCCCCGATTCCAACAAGAAATCATTAATTCACCTTGGTAGTCTGAATCAATCAATCCGACCAAATTGCCCAGTACAATCCCGTGCTTATGGCCTAAACCAGAGCGAGGCAATACTAATCCAGCAAAATTTGGATTTTCAATATAAATTGCTATCCCGGTCGGAATAAACTTCGTTTCACCGGGTTTAATTTCGATTGGCTCATCGATACATGCTCTTAGATCTAACCCGGCTGAGCCTTCGGTAGAGTAGCTGGGCAATGGAATCTCAGTCCCCAAACGTGGGTTTATAATACGCATTTTTACTCTGTTCGTTAAGCCGCCCATAATCAATCCTTTAAATAATACTAAAACCAAAAGTCATTACTAACGGATATTGGGCTTTTTTTCAATTAGTCTATTAACTAACAATGAGGTTTTGCGGATTTTCAGGGCTATCTTAACCGCTAGCCCTTGCTTTAATGGTCAAATTTTGTTAAAAAGAGTCCTCTTTAGAACAAGATTATTAACTGGGAGTAAGGCTATGTCCAGGGTATGCCAAGTTACTGGCAAGCGTCCAATGTCGGGTTACAATGTATCCCACTCGAAGCGTCACACTAAAAGACGTTTTCTACCAAATTTGCACTGGCATCGTTATTGGGTGCCGAGTCAGAATCGTTTCGTGCGACTACTAGTTTCTAGTAAAGGTTTACGCGTTATCGATAAGGTCGGAATTGAAACAATCGTTGTTGAGATGAAAGCTCGCGGCGAAAAGGTATAGGGGATAAGAAATGGCAGGCAAAAAGAAAAAGATCACCCTTGTACGTTTAGTTTCAACCGCATCTACCTACTTTTACACTACGAAGAAGAATCCTCGTATGGAAGGTGGTTTTGAAGGTACCGGTAAATTAAAACTTCGCAAGTACGATCCAATCACTCGTAAACACGAGTGGTTCGAAGAGAAGAAGATTAAATAATCTGAACTCTAAATAAAAAACGCGGCCTAGGCCGCGTTTTTTATTGCTCTACTTTTTATTGCTGCATAGACAAGGTGTAGCTTTGTAAATACGCTACGAAATCTTGCAAACACTTGATCCCGGTAGCCTCAGCTTGACGGCACCATTCTTGCAATGCTTCCAATAGTTCTTTTTGCGTAGCAGTAGTCTTGCCCCAGATATCTTGCAGCTTTTTGCGGAACTGATAAGCAACTTTCAATTGCTGGGTTCGGGATAAGAACAATTCTAAACGCTTGCGCCCAGCTTCATCAACTAGAGACTCTTCGCGAATTAGTGAGGTCTTAATCCGACTCAAAGAACAAGATGAAGAATCAATCTTGCCTTTTTCCTGATTAAAAATTGGCATGATTACATTTTTGGAATACTGCGCCATCAATTGAAATCTACCATTAATAACAGCTGCGACCGTATCAACGTCCACTATCTTATTCGGAACCAATTTTTCCTTCGGCGGTAAACGCTTCACTTTGGCCAAACCGAATATAGATAAGGTTTTGATATATAACCATCCGATATCAAATTCCCACCACTTCACTGATAACTTAGCTGAAGTAGGATAGGTGTGATGATTGTTATGCAATTCTTCACCACCGATTAAAATACCCCATGGCGATATATTTGTAGCAGCATCAGGGCATTCAAAATTGCGATAACCAACATAATGGCCAACGCCATTGATTACCCCAGCAGCAAAAAACGGAATCCACATCATCTGGATTGCCCACACAGCAATACCAGGAATACCAAGCAGGAATAGATTTACCGCTAAAGTAATCATGTAGCCTTTGCTAGTATGCGGTGTATAAACATTACGTTCCATCCAATCATCAGGCGTGCCTTTACCATAACGATCTAGCGTTTCGGCATTTTTGGCTTCAGCTTTATATAACTCGGCGCCTTCAAACAATACTTGACGCAAACCTAAAATTTGCGGGCTGTGCGGATCTTCTGGGGTCTCGCATTTAGCGTGATGCTTGCGATGGATTGAGGCCCAGGCCTTGGTATTCATACCAGTGGTCAGCCACAACCACAGTCTAAAGAAATGACTAATGACAGGATGGAGCTCTAGAGCTCGATGCGCTTGGCAGCGATGTAGAAATATCGTTACTGCAGCAATGGTTATATGCGTGCAGACTAGCGTATAGACTACGTATCCCCACCAAGGCATATCTAAATAACCATACAACATATTTAACCTCTTTTAAGTTAGGGACGCGACTAAGCATCTCGTTGTTAATGTTGAGCATTTTCTCATTCTAACCACCATTAAGCAAATAACACTTTATAATATAGGCATGCAAACAGATTTTATCCTAATTAAACAACTTACTATGCGGCTTTCTGGCCAAGAAATCCTGCACGACTTGGATCTATCTATTGCCGCAGGCGCTACGGTAGCTATTGTTGGCGATAATGGCACTGGCAAAACAACATTAATCAAATTATTAGCTGGATTACTAACACCCAAACAGGGTTCGATTTCCATAAATAATCTCAGCTATAACAAAAGCCTCGAGGCCATCCAGATCAAACAGCTGCTAGGTTACGCCCCAGACACCCCACCTCTCTATCCAAATGATACCGTACAAACTTATTTGCAATATATGGCTCACCTCAAGCAGGTACCGAAAGAACTTATGCAAGCTCGTATAGATGAATATATGGGGCTATTTGACTTGATTTCAATACGTAAGCAACAACTTTACCGCTTGTCAAAAGGAATGCAACAAAGAGTAAATCTGGCTCAAGCTTTGCTTAATAAACCAAAACTTTTATTACTGGATGAACCTACTAATGCTTTAGATGAACAACAAGTAACTACTTTTGTAGAACATATACGCTTATTACAACAGCAAGGGATCACTATTATATTGGCAACGCATAACTATACAGAAATTATTCCATTGTGTGCTTATTTATTAAAAACACACAGCGGCAAATTACAGAAAATAATGCTTCCCGTAAGCACAACCAACCGAGTGTGGCAACATGATCAAATCTATACTCCTGCATGATTTACGTTTAGCTCTATATAATCGTAAAAATTGGTATTATTTAGCAGCTATGCAAATAATCTTAAGTTTAATTTTTAATTGGTTGTTGCGTAACTTTTTGCGCCAGCAGGCGATTGCCAATACTTCGCTATACGGAATTACTGAAGAAGTTGTCCACCCATACTATGCATGGTTTGCGCTATTAATTTTGGTTTTGACCCCGGCTATGAGCACGCAAATACTATGTGCGGAAAAACAACGCAAAACCATTGTAAATTTGCAATGCGCACCATTATCCAGCATGCAAATAATATTAGGTAAATATCTGGGCTTAAATTTATTGCTACTTATCGCCTGCTTAACAATAAGTCTCTTGCCTGCAACCATATGCATTTCTGGAACTTTAGATTGGGGACAACTGTTGGCGGCAATATTTGGCTTATACTTGATGCTGAGTGCTGCGCTCGCCGTAGGATTAGCTGTTTCAAGTTTTATGTCTAATGTTATGCGTTGTAATATTTTGA
>CAYPGU010000017.1:0-17931 GCA_964409995.1 uncultured Legionellaceae bacterium
GTCCTTTGTGGAAAAGAGGAATTTTCAAACTCGCTAAATTGTTCAGCATATGAAGCGATATTCGCATCTAAGATATTTTTGCCGCCTATTACCACTCCACTCATTTTTTTAATCCCCAACTCATATAATTATATACGACTAGAGTTTAGCAAAAAAGTTGCCTGAATTTTTGCACAGTTTATGTGTGCATATGCTAAAGTTAGGCACCATTAATCATGAGTTGTAATAGTGCAGAAGGATTTTATCCCTTGATTGAGCGCAATACTAAAATTAGGTATTGTCTAAATCAATAATCCCATAGAAAGTTGGTTTTCATATTGCTCGCCAATTTTAATTGCATTTGGATGTAGACCTTCGGTTTTGAAACCATGTTTCTTGTATAGTGCAATTGCAGGAGTATTATGTTCGCGCACTGTTAAATCGATGCGGGTTAAGCCTTTGGCTTTTGCTGCTGCTAAAGTAGCCTTGATTAAGGCTTCACCAATAGCGAGCTTTCTATAACCATCGATTACGCCCATTCCCAGAGTGCCAGAGTGTTCTAAAACAGGGCGGTGATGTGAAGATATATCACACCAGCCAACAACCTTATCATCCATAAGGGCAACAAAGTGTGGGTTGCATACCTTTATATTATCAAGCACAAAAGCGCATGACATTTGCAATGGTGGGGCATCTAAGAATGCTAAATATTTGCCTTCTCTAGCTACGCTGCCAACAGCATCTCTATATCCTTCGATATGCTCTGGAGTAATTGAAACGATTGTAAATTTATCCATATGCTTTGAGATAGTAGTAAAGATGTAATTATACTTAATTTTAAGTATTAGAACAAGTTTCGATAGCGGTCTCAAAAATTATATTTTAACTTGGATCTAAAGGTAACTTTCCCAAGGCCGATGTCATTTATTATGACAAAATCAAGAAAACCAAGAGATCCGAATAAACCAAAGTCTTCCCAATACCGGGGTGTTTCTTTATCTAGTATGACCCATAAATATGTTGCGCAGTTTAAACATATGGGTAAAACAAAGTATTTAGGAATTTTTAATGATGAGGTTACTGCCGCTAAGGTATATGATCAAGCGATATATGCTGAGATGCAAAATGGCATACAACCATTTATGCCGGCCAGATTAAATTTCGGTATTCCAACTTCACCATTGAATTTGAAACTGGTCAAGGAGGAACATCGATATAAACAGCCTATAAAAACTGTTAACCCTGTTCAACCAACTGATCTAAAGCAATATTCAACTCCTTATGCTGGTGTGTCTTGGTATGCACAACGACAATTGTGGAAAGCATCTTACCAGTTTAATAATCAGAAATATTATTTGGGTAGATACAATATAGCAGAAGATGCGGCTAGAGCGTATAACCAGAGTTTGAAAGCATTAGCAGAAAATCAACAAGATCCAATAATTAAGAAGCGCTTAATAAATAGGGTGTATGAGGTACCAGATACTGAAACCAGGTATCCAGCAAATTATGTGAAAAAGACCAAGCTAACTAGGGTAGATGTTGAGAGTCCAGCCGCAACTGGCGCTACTACCACTACAACAACTGCATTAGCTGCAGAGCAAGTGTTTACTCAGCAACAATTAGAGATTCCAACCGATTTTGATTTTTTTGCTGATTTAAGTCCAGTGCAATTATATGATGATCCTCTAAGGACACAAACGCCATCGCCACTTCTGTTTAGAGCTGAAGCGAGAGAGTTATTATTTCAAGATTTAGATATAGATGATGAAATATTTAGGACAGAAAATGATCCTACTTCTTCTTTACGCTTTTGAGACTTAAAAAATTAAACACAGGTTATAATGAAGGCTTTAGCTTTTTAAATGTTGCAGGATCAATCATTTCATTCTCAGCGGTTAAGCGCCGCACGCCAATCATGATGTTGAATGCATGGTTCGCAAACTTATCCGGTAAACCGTATTTTTGCCGAATATCAGACAACTCTGGCGCATCAACCGCGAGCATTAGAAATTCTTGATCATCGTATACCACGGTATAAAAACCAAGCGGTTTAAATTGGATTGTTTTTCCAAGTTCCGATAATTTAGAAACTTTATGTTTTTCACTCGAATCTATAATAGAGATGTGGGTGGCCTTTGCCGCATCTGGAATATCGTAAGATGGAATTTCAAAGCCGGGCAATTTCACGCGCTGTAAAAGTTCAGCGATATACGCCTCTGGCACTCGCAGGTACGTAATGCCATGTGCATTTTGCTCTAGTGTACCCAGATTGTCTAATTTACTCGTATACGCTAATAAGCGCGGTTGGCTGACGCGTGAGCCATCAACAATATAAGCTTGGCTACAAGAGCTACAAACAAGCACAATAATTCCACATAATATTCTAGCCTGCATCACGAAAATCCTTATACATTCACATCCCTGCCTATAGTATCATAGCTCTGATTCTGAGATACTGTCGCGGTTAGACATTCTGGATATATAGTGAGGATAATATTGTGCATTTAGTTATATTACTTTATGTGCTTTTTGCCAGTTTATTTACCCTGCAAAAAGAGACATTGAATTATTGTGAGCCGTTTTTTCTAGTTGGCTCGCGGATGGCTTTTGCGGGTCTAATTTTATTGGGTTATATGTTTGTGCGGCATAAAGCTTCGGCTTTGAAAATCAAGCCAGAGCACATCAAAGGCATTATGCTCTTAGCCATTAGCAATATATATCTGACTAACATATTTGAGATTTGGGCTATACAGCACATGGTCTCGTCTAAAGCCTGTCTAGTTTATAGCTTGTCGCCATTTGTCTCAGCTTTGGTAGCATTCTTGGTTTTACGCGAAACACTATCACGCAAAAAAGTCATGGGCATGCTGATTGGTTTCTTGGGTCTATTGCCAATTATCTTTACTCAAACCCAATCCGAACTCACTACCGGCAAGATTTTTATGTTCACTATGGCTGAACTATCGATCGTCGGTGCGGTATTTTGTAGTGTGTATGGTTGGATCATGCTTAAGAAGGTGCTAAATAACGGCTATTCATTCTTAGTTGCGAATGGTTATAGCATGCTGCTTGGTGGAATATTAGCTTTGGGGCATTCATATTTTGCTGGCGAGCATTGGGCACCGTTTCCGGTCACCAACGTACCATCATTTGTAACTAATACTCTAATTATGTGCATTATATCTAATTTAATTTGCTATAATTTATATGGTTATTTGTTAAAACGGTTTAGTGCAACCTTTATGTCCTTTGCGGGATTAGTTACACCGATATTTGCATCGTTATTTGGGTTCTTGTGGTTAAATGAAGTTGTAACTTGGCACTTCTTTGTGTCAATTATTTTATTTTCCTTTGGACTGCTAATTTTTTATCGTGAAGAAATTGCGCAAGAGAAATTGTTTGTAACTAAAGTCGTTTCGGATATTGCCTAATTTTTAAATGGCGACGAATAGATGAAAAATGTAATGCGCGCCTCATTCATGTGGGGCATAGTATCGTTACTAATGGTACTGCATTTCTTCCTATTACTTTCAGTGGGTGTTATCACCGCTGATTTACGTAACGCGTTACAACTAACTGCCCTCGAGCTGAGTTTCCTTTCTAGTTCATACTTATATATGTATTTGCTGTTGCAAACACCAGCCGGGATCCTGCTCGATCAATTCGGCGCGCGCAAATTATTAACTATTGGTTCAATTGTCTGTGCGGTTGGGTGTTGGGTCTTTGCTAATTGTACTAGTCTTGCGGTTGGAATGTTGTCACGTGTAATGATGGGTGGTGGTTTAGCTTTTGTATTCATTGCTTCAATCCAACTAGCCAGTAGGTGGTTTGCCGCTCGTTATCTGGGCATGATGATTGGTTTTTCCGAAGCAGCGGGGATGGCCGGCGCGATTATTGGCAACATGTTACTGGCGATTTTCATAACACAACTGGGCTGGCGGTATAGCTTTAATCTGGCAGCCTTATGTTCTTTGGTTCTAGCTGTCTTAACATGGATATTTGTCCGTGATCATCCAAATAAATTAGGTGTAGTCCCAGAACGCAGCAAACTCACGGTGCGCAAAGTGACCGCTAGCTTAAAAATATTAGTGCGTGAAAAACAAATTTGGCTGCAAAGTTTGTACATAGCTTTGATGTATGATTCGATCACTGTATTTTGCGGCTTGTGGGCCAACCCATTTTTGCGCCGCGCCTTTCAATTAAGTTTGGAGCAAGCTACCTGGGCATGTTGCTTAATATTGGCTGGGATTGGAATTGGATCGCCAATTGCTGGTGTGCTCTGCTCTAATATGCATAAACGTATAGTTTGTATTCAATACAGTGCTTTGGTGATGTTCGCTTTAATGTGTATAGTGCTATATGTTCCTACGTTATCGTATGTGCAAATTTTGTGCTTAATGTTTGCATTAGGACTATCTGGAAGCAGTATCGTATTATCATTTGCGGTAGTCTCAGATATAGTGCCAGAAGGTACAAAGAGTACGGGTATTGGTTTGACCAATACATTTTCTTTAACCTCAGCAGTTGTCTTGCAGCCTTTGGTAGGCTGGATGTTAAATATTCTTTCTAATCAAGTTGGCAAGAATGGTTTGGAATATTATACCGCTACGCATTATCGTCAAGCTTTAACTGTATTACCCATATCGATTATAATTGCCTTTTGGATAAGCCTCGTTATGAGCAAAAACTTAAAGAAAACCAAGCGTTATCATTCCGTTTGATTATTTCTGTACATCAATCATGTGATTGTACCAATTGATTATAATACGAAAAATCAATGCACATATAATTGGTAATACCACGATAGATTTATCTTCCCAACCGCGTGGTGCTCCCCAAATAAATGTTGGCACGTTGATTAACGAGAGTGCTAACCCAAAAAGTAAGCCAGTAGCAATTAGCATAGAGTTGTGCTTCTTGGCGGGGCAATGTTCGCAAATTCGTACATATGCCACGTTCACTAAGCCAAACATTAGTGGTATAAACAAAATTAGCAATTGAGTTTTTAGCGTAAAACTTAGTCTTGGGTTGAGATAATAAAGTACCGCATAACCAATTGGAATAGCCATGGCCGGAAAGGTGATCCCAGACATTAGAGCGCGAAAAAATCGTTTAAGCGTCATATTTCATCTCCGTTAAACCAACACATACAATAGGAAAATACCCAGGGCGAGGCGATAGTAAACAAAGGGCATCACGCCAAAGCGCTCTAATAATTGTAAAAAGTATTTGATACATAAATATCCGCTTACAGCAGCTACTAAAAATCCGATCGCCAAACTTGGATAATCTACTTTAGTATGGTGAGACATGATCTGCTGTATTTCAACTGCCCCAGCTAATAAAATTACTGGGATAGAAAGTAAAAAAGAAAATCTGGCTGCCGCACCACGTTTCAAACCAACAAATAATCCTGCTGTTAAAGTGATTCCAGAACGTGACACACCAGGGATTAATGCGATTGCCTGTGCGCACCCAATGATCAACACATCTTGCCAAGTTAGTTTGTGCTCATCACGTTTTTGTTTACCAATTGCATTCGCAAATCCCAAAATCAGACCAAAACCGATTGTAGTTGCTGCTATAATCCATGTTGCTCGCATATTATGCGCAATAAAATCATGAAGCACTAAACCAGCTAAACCTACAGGTATGGTGCCAAAACCTATTGCCCAAGCTAAGCGTGAATTTGGCGTGTTTTTGCGTTGCGTAATCGAACGCCACCAGTCATGACACATTAATTTTAAATCGTGACGAAAATAATAAATTACAGATAATAACGTGCCAAGATGCACGGCGACATCAAAAGCTAAACCTTGATCTGGCCAACCAAGTAGTTTTGGAAACAAAATTAGATGTGCAGAACTAGATACAGGGAGGAATTCGGTGACTCCTTGTACAATTCCTAAAACTATTGCGTGTAAAATATTAGTCAAAACAGTTCCTTTATAATATCTAGCTAGGTATCAGTACCTTGTATTCTACCAGCGAACGCCACAAGTACATCCATGTAGGCTCTTATCAGCCATCCATGGCTGATAAAGTCGCTGTACGAATACAAGATACTGATACCTGCAACTATAATTCATTTAGAAATAATAAAGCCTATCAATTGATCATCATAATCTTTATCATTCACTTCAAGCTTTGTCACTATCGCCCTTGGTGGCCCACGCTGCATCCAAGTTTGCAGTTCAGCAACTAGGTTCTCTTCACCACATATTAATGCTTCGACGCGTCCATCGTCTAAATTACGCACCCAGCCAGTTAAGTTGCGCAACTCGGCTTGTTGTTTAGTATTTTGCCGGTAGAATACTCCTTGTACTGTGCCTGAAACAACGCAATGGCGACAAATTTTACTCATAAATATTCTCAAGGATTAAAAATACATGATGCCATATATATTAGTTTTATATTATAGCCGCAACGGCAAAGTTGAAAATTTAGCGCAATATATTGCACGTGGCATTGAGTCAGTAGCTGGAATAGAGGCGCGAATACGTACTGTGCCGCCGGTAGCTCCAGTGACTAAAGTTGCTGAACCGCCAGTACCAGCCAATGGTGCAGTTTATGCTACTCTGGATGACTTGAAAAATTGTGCGGGCTTAGCAATGGGTAGTCCAACCCGGTATGGCAATATGGCCGCACCGCTAAAATATTTTGTCGATAGCACCATTGAGTTATGGATGAATGGCGATTTAGTCGATAAACCTGCCAGCGTATTTACTTCTTCAGCTTCAATGCACGGCGGACAGGAAAGTACTTTGCTTAGTATGATGTTGCCATTAATGCACTGGGGTATGATTATGGTTGGCTTATCGTATAGTGAGCCAAAATTAACTAGTACGATTAGCGGTGGCACGCCATATGGTGCATCACATGTGTCTGGTAGTAAAAATGAAAATGCTTTAACCGATGACGAAAAAGAATTAGCAATAGCCTTGGGTAAAAGGTTGGCGCGCACGGCTTTGAAGCTGCAAATAGTATAATTACTTCACTTCAATTTGAATGATGTCATTTTGAACGCGGGTCGGATAAGTATGCAAATTATCACAGGCAGGTGGCGACAGAACTTCGCCAGTACGCAGACAAAAGCGCGCGCCGTGATAAGGGCAGGTTATATTGCCATTCTCAACCAAACCGTCCGCAACTGGTAAATGCTGGTGTGGGCAATTATCTTCGATTGCGCAAAATTCACCATCCAAATTAAAGATTGCAATTGGTACATGATCTATTTCTACAATCTTACATTCTTGATTGCTAATTTCTGCTGGCTTACCAACATCTACCCATCTGGTCATTATTTAACTCTCTGATTATTGAAGCAGCTGAATTATAGAATATGACTACTATAAAATCTAGTAGATTCCAACTTTAGTTTTGGTGCTGTTTGATTCAGACCTTACCCTAAGGTGTTTGTATTTTTCCCTCACTAAATATCTCGAACAATAGCGAAATATTTGTTTATTGTTTATTGATTTGTTAAAATTGTTAGCTGCAATTATTAAAGCGATATTGAAGTATTATGATTTGTTTTATAGTGAGTATTTCAGCTATATTATATAACAAGCTTTCAAAATGCTTAGCTCACCGAGCTACCGTTTGTATTCTTACTGCTTCTGTTATGGTATGGTCACCAGGTGTAATTGCTAACTCTCCTCCACCAGAAAATATTATAATTGGGTTTGAAGGAATGCCAGGTGCTGGTAAAACAAGTACGTTATTCGAACTTATTAAATTATATCCAAATTGCATTCTGCTATCTGAAACTAATCCAGAGCCTGGGATGGACTGGGATATGTACTCCCATAAGCAAAAGAGTCACTATTTTCACACAGTCTGGACTGAGAGGATGGCTGTTATCACTAAGGTAGACATTGCTCAAAGAATTTTCTTGCTGGATAGAACATTCTATTCGAACTTAGCATTTAAATACGCCTTTGATAGCCTTACTGGATCTACAGACTACAAAGAATATCTCGAATATTATCATAAGGATCTATCTAAATATGCGATGAATCTAGTATTTGTACTTGATGCTGAACCTAGTATTGGGTTGAACAGAAGAAAAAAAATTGACAATACAACACCTTTTCCTTGGAATGAACCTAAATTTTTGCAAGCTTTTAGAGATTTCTATTTGCATGAGCTTAAAAAAATTGCCAATGCCAAATTGATTTATATAAACACGGACAAGTTGTCATCAGTAGAATTGCAAGAAAAAATACAAAATGTCTTAAAACAATCTTTCAACCTGGTTGCTGAAGATCATTTGCAAAGGTTAGATGATTTAGATAATCTACAAACTGCAGTAAATTTTGCATGTGAGCTGAATATTGAAGGCCCGTCATCTAGCGTTATAAATGTATTAGGCATGCCAACAATTTACTTCCAAAGACATAGCATACAAGTGATCGATACAAAACCAGTTCTTTTTAACAATCAGCAGCTTAAATATTTGCTTAACAGTTCTCAAGTAAAGCATTAAATCAATTGGAGAAAAATATGTTTCAGCAGTTACTTGATAAAGCATTTGCAAACCCTCAAGAGTATAGAAATTTAATACTGAGTCATGTGAGGGTTCCAGTGGATAGACAAAAATATTCTGGCAAAGCGTTTATATGTGTTTCTTTTACAAGATTTTGTCCAGTAGGGTGTAATTTTTGCTTTTTCAGCTCGAAACAAGCCAATAGAAAAAAGACTATTTTAGATGCATTCGATGAGTATGGTATTCAGAAATTTATTAATTTTGCGAATGAAGCTGATTTGGGTTATCTTCTGGTCTCTGGTGGTGGGGAGCCATTTATAGAAAAAGATAGTCTCTTGAAAGTTGTTGAGAATGTAAAATCAGACAAGATAGTACTTGTTACTAGCGGAAATTGGGCTCAATCTAAGACCGGAGCTACTAGTTATATAACGAAAATATACGAGGCTTTTCAGCGCAGGCAGCAAGATACAAGTTTGGTTGTAAGGCTGAGCGTTGATGAGGAGCATGCACGTAATGGTCTAGGTTTGGAACCAGCATATAATTTAATCGAAATATTTGAACAAAACTTTTTGGAAGAAAAAAACTTTACGTTGCAATTTCATACCCTATTTGATGATAAGTGTATTGAAGAGTTTTTGGATAAGGTTAAATATAAAATAGTATCTATTGAAGAGGATACGTTACGTTCAGACGCCAACACAGTTGTCAAAATTAACCCTGCTGAAAAAACGATTGTTTTTAACAGCGGATTGCGGCTAAAAATTGGATATGCAAAAACTTTCTATTCTAATATAAAGGTGAACTTGAACGTTCCAGGATTAGTCGAACGTAACTTAAGTGTATTTCAACAAGATTTGAATGAGAGTGAAGGTAATAACCCATCTATTTTAAATAATACTAATGGTGAGGTAGGCTTAGACTTTTGGGTTAATTTCAACGGTAATGTAACTACGTGGGGAAATCAACTTCCAGACAATATATATAATTTGTATGAAGATAATTATAATGCGGTTGTGAATAATACTTTTGCTGATCCAGTAAGCTTAGCTTATTTAGAAAAGGGTGACAATTACCGCAGTGCAATTGTAAATGAAGTTAATTATAGAGCTGTAGTAAGATCCAAGGCAACCAATATACGTGATTATGCTGGTGCGCTTGTTTGTGAGGAAGAGTTAACAAGGCTATATCTAAGTATAAGAATTCTTCAGGATTATGTTAGAGAAGGTCGTATTAGCGAACAAAGCGTAAAGTTATGGCCTGTAGAATTGCAGGCTCTAATCTCTTGCCCACAAGTCGCCTTGAAAGATGCATACAAGACCTCTAAATATAGTATTGTTGACCAATATATTAATAGAGAGTCATTTGATATAAATGCATGGCAAGATTTTTTAGAGTTAATAGATCTTGGACATTATGAGCTAAATGATGAGCAAAAAAATAAAGCTGTTAAATATTTCAATGACAAAATTGGAGCAAATGACTTGTTCGTAAAAACTAAGTCGGCTGGATATTTCCCGGAAGAGAGAATAATTGCAATTAAAAAATCAGTCCTTATAAAAATGAATCTTGCTAGGCAGGAGAGTGTCCTCGAACAAGAAATAGCATGATAAAAATATTTATTTCTTTTTTAGTGCTTTTGTTAGTAACGCTAAATGTTGTTGCGAAAACACCTGTTTGGATAGATTTGCCATCTGATGATTACTCGTTTTTGGCCAAGCTGCAGCACGACAAATTTAATAAACTGAATGATTTGGTAGATAAATATCATTCATTTAACAAGCAAGACGTTACCTTATTAGAGCAAAGAATAAATTCTCTTAATATGATATGTAAATACCTGGATGCTTGGAGTAATGTGGATGAATCAAGGTCACTAAAAAAATTCATCACAAATATTCTTGATATTGCTAATAACAAAAAACAATATCTGGGTGAGTTGAAATCTAGGTTTGACAGTGGAGCATTTGAATATTCAAAATTATATACATATCATATGGACACTAATGGTATTTTGAAAGGTTTCAAGCCGATTTATTTGCATAATTCTAAAGAGTATGATAGCGCAAACGGTCAATATTGGGGGGAATATTGGATTGAGACAGTTGATCCAGCACATCGTCAATTAACTACTTTCTACAATTTATGGAGAAAATTGCATCCAGATTCGTCGTTAGGAGATTTTTTCTTATGGCTAGAAGATCAGAACTTGTCTAAAGATGTTCTTTACCTGAATTTCATGAGTGATACAGATATAAACAATCATACGGTAATAGTAAAAGATGGTTTGATGTTTTTTAATAATTTTATGTCACAAAACATAATTAATTATTGCGATCCAAATCAAGAATATATATTTAATATAAATTTGTCAGGTAAACTTGTTCTGGTTCCAGCTAGTAAATATATTCATCACGTATCTATCAGCAGAGGTAAACCAGTGTTAGGTTGTGGAAATATGATGGTTTGTCATGGAAAAATAGTATCTATTGAGCTGGAAAGTGGTCATTATTTGCCCACTGTAGAGAATGGTATGCAAATTATAAAAATATTAGAAATGAAAGGAATAACTCTTGACCATAATATTAAATTTGCATATTACGAAAACTTAACAAAACATGTATCAACGATAGAAGATTTTATAAGTAAATATGGATAACATTAAGTCAATTGCATGCTTGTCAAGAGTTTTAATCGTAGGCCACGGAAATATGGGGCAACGACATGCATGCCATTTGAAGATTATTAATCCGAAGATTCAAGTTTTATTTTATACAAATCATTCTGGTAGCACATCAAAGGAATATAGGATTACAAGTAGTTTAGAATCAGCTCTAGCATTTAAGCCATTAGCTGCGATCATATGTAATGCTGCGCCTATGCATTGTGAGGTTGCTTGCATATTAGTTAGTAAAGGCATACATGTTTTAATTGAAAAGCCATTATCTAATAAACTTGAGTTAGCCGAGCAATTGTATCAGCAGTCTTTAAAATACCCACAAGTAGTAATTTTAGTAGGATACCATTTGCATTATAAGCGAGGATTTTCCTTCGTATCTAATCTTCTTAAAAGTTCAGAATTAGGTAAGCTATTTTATGCCAAGGCATATGCTGGACATTATCTTCCTTTATGGCGACCTGGTGATTATGTAAACTCTGTGAGTGCGAAAAAGTCATTAGGTGGAGGTGTGCTATTAGAGTCTAGCCATGACTATGACTATCTGCGTGCTTTTTTTGGCATACCAGATACAATATTTTGTAGGACAGCAAAATTGAGCAATTTACAAATTGATGTTGAGGATACAGCGACAAGCTTATTTTCTTATAGTTCAGGTTTTTTTGTAGAAATACATCAAGATATGATTTCACAACCTCCGACTCGTGATTTTACAGTTTTTGGAGAAAAAGGAACATTACATTGGGATATAAGAAAAGATGTGGTTCAACTGTATGAAAATAATAAAAAAGAGTGGAATACAATTTTTCAATCAATTGAAAATTTACCTGAACAGACCTATATTGATGAGTTAATACATTTTATGAATTGTATAGCTGGGATAGAGAAGCCATTAGTTTCTGTTTTGGATGGATGTGAAACCTTGAAGATGGTAGAATTGGCAAAAAAATCTGCAATAGAGACTAAACAGGAGTTAGTAAATGGATGAACTTAACCAAACAAAGATTAAGCCCTCCATAGTTGTAGTGCATGTAGTCAGACTGAGTAATGGTAAACCAGAGTGTTTGCTACTACGCAGATGCTCATCTTTGGCAGGTAATTGGCAAATGGTATCTGGCAAAGTAGAGCCAAAAGAAAAATTTGTGGATGCTGCAAAGCGTGAGCTTATTGAAGAAACAGGGTTAGTTGCTGACAAATTGTATTCAGCAGATTTTATAGAAACATATTTTGATGCGCGACATGATGCTGTGTTTATGGCACCTGTATTTGTTGCCTTTGTTACAAGTGAGCAAGAAATAAAACTATCCACTAAGGAGCATGATCAATATAAGTGGCTAGAATTTTCAGAGGCAATCAACTATTTGGATTTTTCAGGACAACGTAATGCTCTCAAGCATATAAACGAACATTTTTTTATGCGCGAACCTAGTAAGCATTTGCTAATTACATGAGTGAGTTTGTAGAACAATTAAAATACGTGTTGTGTTCCACTGTGTATGTGCGAAATTCTGAAAGTAAATTTTTGCTTTTGTTTCATCGCAAACTAAACAAATGGGTGCCACCAGGAGGAAAAATAGCATGTGATGAAATGCCACCAGATGCTGCTATTCGAGAATGCTTCGAAGAAACAGGGTTAAGAATAGAGTTAATTGGCGATAGACCGGTAATGGTAACAGAATTATTAAAACCAATCGGTATAGAATACAATAATCCTGAACCACCTAATATGCCTCATTTAGATTTTATTTATTTTGGCAAACCTGTCGGCGATAACAATATTAATATTAATATTAATGAAGCTATCGATATAAAGTGGTTTTCGCTTGACCAAATTTCAAAATTAGACACTTTTGAAGCTGTATATGTTTGGTGTCATAGATATCAAAATTTAAGATGTTAATTCCGAAGCCATTTTATTTAATGCGCCATGGGCAGTCTTTTGCAAACATACAAAATGTTACAAGTGGCATATTAGATACTCCATTGACAGATAATGGTTTGCAGCAAGCACGAGAAGCGTCAGTAATTGTAAGTAATCTTCCACATTCGGTAGATATTATTTATCATAGTGCATTATCTCGAGCTAGAAATACTGCCTCAGTAATTGCCGCTGTCACAGATGCAAAAATGGTAGAGCATCCAGGATTGAATGAGCATGATTTTGGAGAATGGGAAGGAGAATTGTGGGACTATGTATTGGAGCAATTAATGCTTGGGCGTGAACCTCCAGGAGGTGAAACTGATGAAATCTTTATCTCAAGAGTTCGAGTTACACTAAACCAAATTCTACAAAGTCATTCTTCAAATAATATTCCTATGCTTGTTGCCCACGGGGGGATTTTTTATGCGATTAGTCGTTTGTATGATTGTTCTTTGCAACATATAGAAAATAGTAAATTATATTTATTTGAACCAGCCATCGAGTTATCTATTCCTTGGCGCACATGGTCTGTAAAGTATGTTGAGGATAAATGCCATTTTGATCTTGAAACCTTGTTTTATATTAAATAATTAATAGAATTTAGTCTGTCCGATTGCAGTCGAAGCTGTTGGTATAACCCAAGCCTTATGGCCTAAAGGGTTAAAGCTTTTGAATATATTGTGTGTGAGTTATGCATTTTCAACAGCATTTTCAGTCACTTTAACCTTTGCTGGTAGCTTATAGCTATACAACAAGGTAATTATGGCTAAAGACATAATCACAATACCGGCTAGTTTTACAGGCGGATAGTTATAACCAATTCCCCAACCAAAATAGAGAGTGATAATAAATGGCGAGAATAAGCGAATCGGTGAAATTACCGACAATTTTTCAAGTCGAAACGCTAATTGGAAGAAATATTGCGTGCCTAACATACAGAAGAACGAAGTACCTATAATAATTAAAGACTGCTCTAGTGTCGCAGGCATGGCAATAGTTTGATTTTCTGCAATCGAAAATGCAATTAACAAGGCTAAAAATATCACATAACCATAGAAAATATTGATAAATACCGGCATACGTGGATATTTGCGCCAGATAAAATTACGTATGCTAAAACTTAAACAAAATAATACTGCAAATATAATTCCTAACGGGCTCATGAATCCTATATCTGAATAACAAAGCGTAAAAGATCCAATAATAGCTAGGATTAGAAATGCCCAAGTGATAGCTCCATGGCGTTCTCTTAAAAATATATAACCCAAGAAGATCGAAAAGACTGCTTGGTTGCGCGATAGAAAGCTGAAGGTGACTGGGTCAGAATAATACAAGCCGAATATAAACGAAATTGAACCAATGGCTTGACAGATGCTGGCCATAATGGTCGGTTGCAAAATGCGTTTATTACTTTTGATCAGCCGCCAAGGTTTGCAAATAACAGCTAAGAATAAAATTATCGATACACATTCAAGCAGACCAACTGTTAAGGGTGATACGCCTTCGTTCATTACTGGTTTGAAGAATATAGTCGCTAAAGCGCCCAAGAACATGGAAATAAAGGCAAATATCAGGCCTTTGCTGCGTTGAAAGAAGTTTTTATGCATATAAGAATGTACTCAGTTATTTTTTGTTACAGTTTTATTTTATTATAGTTCTATTCTGTTGTTTGTTCTAATTTATTACTAAGTGCCTGCTGCATGGTGTGCCAACTCATCGTTGCGCATTTGACCCGGCTAGGGTACTGTCTAACGCCGGTTAAAGCAGCCAATTTACCTAAACCTTCCGGGGCAGGGTCATCGGAAGTAAGCAAATGTTGAAATGCCTTGAATAACTGGCTAGCCTCAGCCACAGACCTACCTTTCAGTGTTTCTGACATAATCGATGCGGAAGCGGTTGATATCGCACAGCCTTTGCTGATAAAGCTTATGTCCTGAATGACATTATTCTCAACCAATAAATAGATATGTATCCGATCTCCGCACAATGGATTAAAACCTTCTGCATCACAATTTGCGTGTTCTAAAACGTGATGGTTACGTGGTTCGGTACCATGATCAATGATAAGTTCTTGGTATAAATTATCTATATTCATTTTAATCGCCGGGTAAAAACATCTAATACTTTTAACAATGACTCGCACAATGCGTCAATGTCAGAAATATTATTATACATCGCTAACGAGGCACGTGCAGTGCCTGCGATGCCATAATAATCCATCAAAGGCATGTTGCAATGATGTCCTGTGCGGATTGCAACGCCGTATTCATTAGCTATAGTGCCAATATCATGCGGGTGGATATGCTCCAATGTAAAACTAATAATGCCGATTTTATGC
Source organism: uncultured Legionellaceae bacterium (assembly GCA_964409995.1). Lineage (GTDB taxonomy): Bacteria > Pseudomonadota > Gammaproteobacteria > UBA6186 > Azoamicaceae > JAGVLG01. The sequence continues at coordinate 15,404 of CAYPGU010000017.1, forward strand.
TTTGATGTACCATAAAAACTAATGCCAGGTAATTGCGCTAATCTGGCCATCGCGTAAGCCATCAAATCTTGCTCATGCATCGAAATTTTTTTGCGATTCAAGTCTTGCATATAATCTATTGCCGCAGACCATGCTATGGCATCAGCAACCGATGGTGTGCCAGCTTCGAATTTGTATGGCAACTTATTGTAAGTAACTTTATCGAAAGTAACTTGCAAAATCATATCGCCGCCACCTTGATAGGGCGGCATTTGTTCTAGCAATTCACGCTTTGCATAGAGCAAGCCGACGCCCATTGGTCCGTAGGCCTTATGCGCCGACAGAGTATAAAAATCACAATCTAAATCTTGCACATCGATTGCAATATGTGCCGCAGCTTGTGCTCCGTCGACCAATACAGGTATATTGCGCGCATGCGCTTTAGATATGATGTCTTTAACTGGGTTAATTGTACCTAACGCATTTGAAATGTGCGTAATTGCGACAATTTTTGTCTTATCGCTTAATAGCTCGTCTAAAGTGCTTAAATCTAGCTCACCAATCTCTGTGACAGGAATAGTGCGCAGTACGGCTCCGGTGCGTTCACATAACAATTGCCAGGGTACAATATTAGAATGATGCTCCATTACCGAAAGTAGAATTTCATCACCAGCACCAACAAAGCGTTGTCCAAAACTAGTCGCAACCAAATTAATTGCTTCAGTTGTGCCGCGTACGAAAATGCATTCATCACTGTGTGCTGCATTGATAAAATTTTGCACTGCAACTCTTGCCTGTTCATAACCCTCGGTGGCAACTTCACTAAGGAAATGCACGCCACGATGCACGTTGGCATTCATAGTCGAGTAATATTCATCTAATGCCTGTATTACAGGCAGAGGTTTTTGCGTGGTGGCAGCATTATCTAAATAAGCTAATTTGTGACCATTAACATTGGTTAGCAATGCCGGAAAATCATGCCGCAATTTCTCAATATATTTAGTTGTATCCATACTAACGCTCCGTAATTATTTTTTGTACGTATTCATTGATTGATGGAATGGTGCAGGAGTCAATTGCTGGTTGAATAAACCCAGTGATTAACATTCGCGTGGCTGTCTCTAAATCGATGCCGCGGCTGCGCATATAAAACAAAGCAGCTTGATCTAATTGGCCGGTACTCGAGCCATGGCTACAACGGACATCATCATTATAGATTTCTAACTCTGGTTTATTATTCGCTTGTGCTTTTGGCGAACAGAGCAGGTTTTTGATCTGTAACTCGGCATTAGTTCTCTTAGCACCTGGATGCACGACAATTCTTCCAGTGAAGTCAGTAGTCGATTTATCCTTTAAAATACTGCGGGCTACACTGGAACTCGTACAGCGTGGCTGATTATGATCAATTTGTAGCACCACATTTTGATTTTCAGCGCCACGTGTGTATGCAAGCGATGCAGCATTACATTTAGCAGATAATCCATTCAAGGCAATATTTAAAAAAATCACACTACTGCCACCGCCAAACGCAAAAAGATTGCTCGTAACTCTACTTTCTGTGGCTTGATTGATAACGGTGTTGTTTTTTTGCGTTATAGTTGTGTCTTCGCTGGCGTGTTGCAAAATACAATGCTTAAGTTGTGAATGTTCGCCGCAATTAATGGTCGTATCTACTTGATTGGATGCATTAGGATCATCGCTCATTAAATATTCAATAACTTGTACTTGCGAATGTTTGCCAAGATTTATAATATTGCGCGACTTGTTGCCATTAGCAGCGCTATTAATCAAAATAATTGGTTCACTCAAATTTGCATCGTCGGCAACATTGATGGTCAAACCTTCAATGGTTACCTTGCAATTAATTTGTGACGAATTCTCTGCTTGAGCTTGTCCGGAGTTATCGTGCCAAACAAAAGTATATGGCGAAGTGGTTGCTAAGAAATGTTGTGCCATATTACTTAGCCGCCTGTTCTTTAACCCATGCATAACCATTTTCTTCAATTTTAAGCGGTAGGTTACGATCACCAGTATAAATTAGCTTACCGTCTGTCATCACATGCACTACATCGGGCGTGACATAGTCAAGTAATCGTTGATAGTGAGTTATTATAAGAATTGCTCTATTTGGGGCACGCAAGGTATTCACGCCAAGCTCAACATCCTTCAGAGCATCCACATCTAAGCCAGAATCAGTCTCATCTAAGATCGCAAGCTTTGGTTCCAAGAGTAACATTTGTAGAATTTCATTGCGTTTCTTTTCGCCGCCTGAAAACCCCTCGTTAATTGGCCGATATAAAAAGTCTTGATCAATATGCAAATTTGCCATTTTCTCTTTAACTAATTGCAAAAATTCCACGGCATCATAGGTTGGTTTGTTTTGTGATTTGCGCACAGCATTAACAGAGGCTTTTAAAAACTGCACAGTAGTAACACCTGGAATTGCCACAGGATACTGAAAGCTCAAAAATAATCCATCGCGCGCGCATTGCTCTGGATCACAGTCAAGAATGCTTTTACCATTAAAATCAATGCTGCCGGAGACGACT
>CAYPGU010000018.1:0-10044 GCA_964409995.1 uncultured Legionellaceae bacterium
ACATATACTCTTTGCCATAATCAAATCTAGTGCCAACCTGAAAACCTGAGTAAGATGAATTCGTACTCAGATTATAAGCATTCATAACAATGTTACGACTACCTTTATTACGGTTATATACGAAATTTGCTAGCCAATTGGTATACGTATCACATTTGAAACTCTTTGTTCCATAAACTAAAGCATGGTAGCCTATTATTCTTGTACTAAAGCCAGGATTAGAATCCTCTACCACATTCGAATTTGAAGTGGCGATAGCCACGCCAATAATATCGTTATTAAGTTTTTGGTAGTCTACTCCAAGAATTACACCTGCAGATTTTGATTTATAGCCTGGTAAACTATTATTATAATCTTGCGTTGCGACGCTACCAAATGTCCCCAACCACAATGCGGTATCTGGACACAAATCTCCAACATTGATTCCAGTTGAATGCCCGCCACCATCTCCACTCTTTGCAGCGGCCAATCGCGTAACAATTTTAGAAAATATTGAATTTTGTATTGCAATATTTGGTGTAAATGAATTGAAATTCGGAATTAGCTGATTCAGAAAATCATTTAATTGCGCAACTGATGTGGCCGAGTAAACTGCATTCAGTAGAGTTTGCTGTTGCGAATTTGTAATATTATTCGCCATAGCATCTAATACTGCAGCAATTTCTGAATTTATAGTTCCTATGGCAAGGTCCTGTAACTCAAAATTTGTAAATGAAATAATAATTGAAGTGTTACTAACTGTAGACACCCAGGTTGATAACAGTCCTCCCGTAGATGAAGGTAGAACAATTGTTGCTGGTGCTGTTATAGATGCAGCTTGTATAATAGTCCAGCTACCATTTGTGGCGCCATTATCTATAACATTTAAAGTTGCGCCTGCTAAATTTACACTGCCACTACTGACTAATTTCCCCGCAGTTGTAGAATCTGTGATCTCTGTGTTGTGAATCCCTGAGTTTGTATAACTAGTTGTGTTCAAAAGTGCAGTATCTTGTATATTAACTGTCCCGCTACCAGTAACAACACCTGCGGAAGCTGTTCCTGTAACGGTCATTTGGGCATTTGAATTGTTAGCTATTGAGTTTGAAATATTGGCTCCGTTTGCAAGAATCAATTGGCCGCCACTGAAATTAGTTAAGCCTGCCGCCAAATTAACTACTGATGCGAGTGTTAATGTACCAAAGTTTCTGCCCGATCCAACACCAGTGAGGGTATTTGATATTGTCGATGTGGTGCCACTTGCAACTTCAAATTTCGTTGCCACACCCGTTACAGCGTTATTAACGTTAAATATCGTGCCGCTACTGACTGTGATAATTGTTTCAACATTTGTTATAGCATTTGAAGTTGTAAATGAAACACTATTATCCGCCCCGATCTCTAATATTGATCCAGCTCCACCAAGTAAAGCATTTGAAAATGGTGTTGTACCAGTATTCACTTTGATAGTACCGGTATATGTAAACGATGCTGGAGTATTAAAGGAACCACCAGTATTAACTTTCATAATACCAGCATTAGTAGATCCGGTATTAGGCGTTAAAGCACCTGCAACTAAGGTTGTACCACCCTGCTGATTATTAAGCCTAGTATTAGAAGGGAAAGTCCCGCCCGTTAAGCTAAATGTCGCTCCAGTTTGCACAACAACATCACCACCAGTAGCTATGTTTGAGCCAGGCAGATTTGCACCAGTAGCACTTAAGGTTCCGGTAGTTATTGTCGTATTACCGCGATACCTATTACCAGTAGAGGTAAGCTGCACTGTTTTACTAGCACCACTTACAGTGATCCCCGCATCTAAATTACCATTTGTAGTTGGGGCTAATGGATCGCCTTCGATTGCAAAGCCTACTACTAAATCCGCTGTACCGTTAAATATAACTCTGGCGCCTCGAAACAGAAATACGTCATCGGCCAACCTACCACCCGCAGCACCACTAAAACCCCCAGTGCTTATAGTGCCTCCAGAACCAGGTACTGTAGTATTAACACTTTGCCCTGTTTTTGGCATGGCAACACCATTGCCAACTGCCAGTGTAGCTCCATCACCAACAAAAACACCACCACCTAAACCGCCACCACCGCCACCAGCTAAATTGCCCGCACCACCATAAAAACCTCCAGCACCACCACCACCACCACCAGATGCGTTACCTGCACCGCCACCACCAAATCCGCCGCCGCCGCCACCAGCGATTATGGCATTGCCACCCATACCACCGCCGCCGCCGCCGCCCAAACCGCCGCCGCCACCCGCACCAACAAAGAAATTTACAACTTGACCAGAGCCACCGCTACCATAGCTACCGCCTGCGCCACCGGAACCTTGAAAATTTCCAGCAATACCCGTCTGGCTATTTCCACCTCCATTACCACCACCAGCCCCAGCAGTAAAAAATCCTCCTACTACATAACCACCACCACCACCACCGCAATAACCGCCGCCTCCACCAGTACTAGAACCACCATTAGTCTGACCAGCCACAGTGGTTTCGGAAGGCTGGCCTCCAGTTCCACCACCATTACTGCCAGCACCACCACCATATCCGTTTGCACCTTCGATCGGACCTGTGCCGCCTGAATTACCATTAGCTGGAAAATCACCACCACCTACTCCCGAACCTGCATTCTTATTACCCAGTGTAAAACTAGCGCCACCACCAGAACCTGCAAATGTAGCTGCAAAAGTTGGTGGAATCGTAATATTAGCAACCCCTCCATTACCACCTTGAGCCTTACAAGCGGAGATAGTTGTATCGTTTAGTTGAAGAATTTGACCCAAATCAACATACGCACCACCACCAAACCCACCACCACCACCACCAGACCCGCCATAGGTAAATTGGAAACCTGATTGAGGAATAGCAGAATTAGAATTTGAACCATTACCACCTAAAGCCAGACCATTTCTAATATCCAAATTGGTTAGAGTAAGTGAGGCTTTGTAAGTTGCAAACAATCTGCGGACAGTTGCCCCATCAATTACTGTGCCAGGAGTTGCGGCTGTAATTGTTACGCCACGTTGGTTAATTGTTGGCAAGTCAGCATTTGGTGCGATAGTACCCAACGAAGCAGCAATACTAATTGTGTTTGTAAGTGGATCTGTGCCGATAACACCGGTACTATTTAAATCGAGCATCGCTTGTAGCAGCGATCCTGGCCCACTTGAGTTATTGTTAGTTACAGAGAATGAAGCGGCATATGAAGTATTTGTAATAATAACTAGCAATAGGCCTATAAAAACAGACCTATTACAATTTATTATCTTTTTGGAGAGAACGTCATTTGATCTCAATTACCACTGCTATACATACATACATATATATAATAGCTCTAAATTATCTACATGGCATTATCGACCACAATTAAGCTCTACGGCGCGAGCGAGATGCTGGTTTAGCGCGTTTACGCGACATAGTTTTTTGTGCAAAAGTAGCGCGACGAGCTGATGAACGACGTGCTTGCCCCTTACCTGACGCTTCTTCAGAGAGAACTTGTTCAAGCAAATGCAAACGTTGCTTTTGTAAATCTATTTCATCGCTTAAATCTTCCACAGTAGCGCGCTCTGGAGCTATGTAATTGCGTAATTTCTTCGAAATTTCTGATAAAGTATTATCGTATTCTTCTAATAAAATTAATACTTGGATCAAAGAGCGTTCTTGACCTTTGCGGCCGCGCACACGATGCACTTCTTCAAGATTAGTAGTGATATATTCTAAACCGCTGCGCACTGTTAAACGTTGTAATTTTTCAAACATGGTATTGAATGCTAAACGCGCATGAATACTACCTTGCTTGCTATCATTGATTGCATCAGGATGAGTAGTAAATACTATGCACTTATCACCATTATCGTGCTTCTCAATACTGACTTCGTCCAAACGAGCTGGGTCAGCTTTGCTTTCATATTTGATCTGCGACACGATGCTTCTATGATGCAAAATATAATCTGAGTTATATAATCCTTCTTGCCAATTACTCATGATCCAATCCTCAATCTTTATTGCGTTGCTATTACAATGTTTATCGCAAGATTGGAGAAAAACTTAAGGTTTTTTTTACAGTTGACCAGTGCATACACTGGGTCATCCCGGACGCGTGTTACGCGAACCGGGATCTAGACCTGGCACGAAATCTAATTAACAACAAAGTTGGAATCAATAAAAAGGCAAAGGCACTAGTTAAAAGCAGACAATGACTAAAATGCTCTATGGTCACCAATTTATCGTGCGGCAAATAAACAACAATAAAACTAAGCAGACAAGAATATATACCTAAGCGGGCAATTATTTTCATGGCTGGAGCCTTAAAGGGACGTTCTACGTTGGGCTTAGAATTACGCAAACGTAACCCAGCACAGAAGATTAAGAAATATTGAACTACAGTGAATTGGGCAGATAGCGCAGATAAAAACCAGATCGAAGCACTGTTATCATTTATATATAAGAATAGTAAGGATAACCCACTACCAACTACCGCCTGTGCAATTAATAAAGTGGTCGGTACCCCATGCTTATTCGTATGTTTTAGCCATTTAGGAAAGAATCCATCCTGCGCTACCACTAACATACCTTTGGCCGGACCAATTACCCAAGCGTTAATTCCTGCTAAGGCACCAAGGAATAAGAATAATGCCATCAACGGTATTATCCATTCAAAACCTACTTTGGTAAAAAACACTGTAAAAGCTTGAATCAATCCAGAAGCAATTTGTAATTTTTCTTGTGGCACCACCATAGCAATGGCCAAACTGCCAAATATATACACAAATAAAATAAAAAATGCAGCGATAGCTACTGCACGTGGATAAGTATGTTGTGGATCTTTCGACTCACGCACATGATACGCAGCTAATTCCACGCCAGCTAAGCTTAATAAAACACCGGCAAACAAACTTATATTATCTAATTTGAAATCCGGCGTTAAAGTGTCAAAATTTAATGGCGCTTGCATTGGATGGCCACTAAACCACCACCAAATCCCCAGCGCTATGATTAAAATACCAGGAATTAATGTGCCCAGAATTACGCCAAATGAACTAAAAAAGCCAGAAAATTCGATACCGAAGAAATTGATTAACGTTGTGCCCCAAAACACTAACAGCATCAAACCTAAAATAAAAATTACGTTGTTTTCTATACCAGGAAAAATTGGCGCCAATAGATGTCCCAGCATCGTAGCTGTGAAAGCTAATATGGTTGGAAACCATGCAATACTTGCCATCCAAGATAACCACAAAGCAATAAACCCCATGGGTTTACCATATGCCTCGGATACCCAAACATAACAACCACCAGCGCGTGGCCAAGCGGCGGCTAATTCAGCAATTACTAATGCAATTGGAATAAAGAAAACCGCACCGGCTAGTATTAAAAAGAAAACAGCGGAATAACCAAGCTCAGCGGTTAAGGATAAATTACGTAGGCTTACAATTGCTGCCATGGTCATCATGGCTAGGGTGAAGGTACCAAGAACTCGAGTACGTGATTCCATGAGTGTCTCTATCTTTGGTCTTTAGAAAAACAGATCCCGGCAGCGCCGGGATCTGTTCACATATTAAGGACTAAGCTGAAGCTGTAGCACCAGTTGAAGCTTGAGGTGCTTCTGCTGCTGCTTTGTCGATGTCTTGACGACGTTCAACTGCAGCGGTTACTCGCTTGCTGAGTAACTTCACAGAGAAGATCCAGCCCGCACAAACAACCATGAATACAACAAAGCAGATCGGTGCAATAGTTGCTACTTGTGTTGCAGAGAAAGCGATGATCAGCATGTTCTGTACGAACGCGCCACCAGCTTTACCAGCACGACCACCAATAACGTCTACCGCAGCCTTACCCTTAGTTTTCAATTCATCATCTAATGGTATGTAAGCCATTTCTTTGGTTGGATCAAATAACGAATATTTAATCGACTTGGACAACACAATGATTGTCGCGCCTAAGAATGTTGCAGCAGCAACAGGATTAGTACCGATAGACATTAGCAAATTAGTTGCAATTTCTTGCAGACCAACAAAACTACCGCTTGAAGAAAGAATAAAGCAGAAGAATAAACCACCACCCAACAAAATGAAGGCTGGAGTTACAACTGCAGCTTTAAACCAGCTGAATATGCGTAGAATATTTGAACCGATAAACAAGCTAAATATGATGGTACAAATACCAGTCCATTGAGAATATTGTCCCATGAAACCGTTATAACCACCCTTATCACCAGCGAAGTAGAACTTTAATTGTTCTTTCCACTGTACTTCAACTAGGTTAATCGTTACACCATACGCCATGATTAACATTGCAATCAGGCCTAATTCTGGTGAACTAATGATGATCTTAAAGCTTTCGACCAAACCTGGCTTCTTCTTTTTCTTGCCAGTGCCAACAACTGCAGCATCACCATCATAATAACGAGGATCTGGTAATACATTGGTATGCATCCAACGATACACAACCATAGTTAAAATACCCATGACCACAACTGAACCCATTAGCCATTGTAAGGAAATACCCCAGACTTCGTCTGCAGTGCTACCAGGATAATAAGCTTTAATATCTTCTGAACAGAAGGTAACAACATAACCAGAAAGAATTAAGGCTACGTTAGAAATTACTACGAACAAACCATAGAAACGTTTGGATTCTTTCATACGTACGATTTGGTTTGCGAATTGCCAGAACATCAAGGCAATCATCGCGCTACCCCAAATTTCAGCTAATACGTAGAATAAAGAATATGACCAATACGCCCAAATATCTACGAATCCACTTAAACGCGGATAAGAAGCTGTAATGGAGCTTAATAATTCTTGTGATGGGTGTAATGCATCTAGATTTGGATACAGTACAAAACCGAAGATACCAAAGAATAATAAGAATGGTGTAACTACTGTGTAGAACACATATTCACGTTTTAAAGCATTGGTTAACTTGGCGTACAATATAACAAATAGAATAGCGCATGGAGTTACGCAATAGAGTTTCAAGAAAGTGATTGCACCAGCACCAGCCGCATTAACAACCAAGGTATCCTTCGTGTCACGAAGTAAGGTGTAGTTGAATAAAATACCGAACATTATGAGAGCTAGTGGAACGAATTTTTTCAATTCATAATTATGGATAGGCCAAAACATTTTACGAATTGGACCAAATTCTTCTGTGCTAACTTGAGTCTGATTACTATTGCTGGACATTTGCCAACCCCCTCGCTAAAAAATATAATTTACAGTTTATTAGTTGCATAGCTCAGTGTTTAGATATACAACAAGGCGGTATTGTATGCCTAACTTTTGTCATTCACAAGAGTTAACCATAAAAAAACCTTAGGTGAATAACTTATTTAATGGCTTTTTGACAATTTTAAGGCCAACATGCGAGAATCTTTGCCTTACAGGACATTAGTCTGACATGGAGAGTAGAGGATTGAAGCTTAATCTATGGTTCTTGGTATTTTCTCTGGTATTTTGCAATAGTGTACATGCCTGTGGTGTAGCCTTTGTACGTCTACGCAAACCTATCCCCTATTACGCCACCCAGTACAAAGACCCCGCCTGGGGCCTGAAAAAATTGCTGACTTTATTGGAAAAACAACGCCACCGCGGCCAAGATGGCGCCGGGATTGCAGTAATTAAGTTTGATATGCCAGCCGGACAGGAATATTTGCAACGTTTACGCTTTGCTTCCAAAAATGGCTTAGATAATATTTATGAACAAGCGATGCAAGATGTATTGGGCATAGACCGCGCCCAAGATCTAGCTACTTGGAAAAAAACCTCCAATTATCTAGGCGAAGTAATGTTGGGACATATTCGCTATGCCACACACTCTGGTTTAGAGATTAATTATTGCCAACCATTTGTGCGTAGCCATTCAATTGCCAGTCGTAATATTTCCTTTGCCGGCAATTTCAATATGACCAACACTAATCAATTACTTGAGCAATTACAGGAATGGGGTTTATCACCTACGAGTGATTCGGATACACAAATTGTGCTGGATAGTTTCACCTATCAATTAGATCATGAATATGATTCTATGCTCAAGCAAAATAAAGTATCTGGTCGTAAAGCTGTTGAATCCGCATCACAAAATTTAGATTTACTTAAAGTGTTACGCAATTCTGCTGCCAATTGGGATGGCGGTTATGTATTTTGTGGCATGTTGGGGAATGGGGATGCATTTTGCTGCCGTGATCCAGCCGGGATTCGCCCTGGTTATTACTATTCAAATAATGATGTATTTGCTGTAGCTTCAGAACGAGTAGCTTTAATGGATACTTTTGATGCAGCTGCGGAAGAAGTATTTGAATTACGCCCAGGGTATGCTGTTATTATTAAGAAAAACGGCGAGATACTTAATGCTTCATTTACAAACGAATTAGAACCTAGACAGTGTACCTTCGAACGAATTTATTTTAGTAAAGCCAACGATCCACAAATTTATTTAGAGCGTAAAGCCTTGGGCCGCAAACTAGCGCAACGTGTTTATGATGAAATTGGCGGAGATCTAGAACACACTGTGTTCAGTTACGTGCCGAATTCTAGCTTGCCAGCCTTTCAAGGCTTAGTAGATGAAATCGCACAACTATCTGGTAAAAACAATTTCCGCATTTTAGAAAAAAATATTGATAAACAAACCAATGTGTCCAACCTAAGCGAAATCGAACAATTAATGCAGACTAATGTGCGTTCAGAAGCATTGGTAGCCAAGAATCAAAAAATGCGCACTTTCATCAGTTCTGATCAAGAACGAATCGAATTAGGTAACCGTTTATACGAAGTAACACAAGGCATTGTTAAACCAGAAGATACTTTGGTAATCGTAGATGATTCTTTGGTACGCGGCACTACCTTCCGTGATTTGTTGATGAAAAAGCTAACCAGTTTGAATCCGAAAAAGATTATTTTAGTAATCTCTGCTCCACCGGTTATGTATCCAGATTGCTATGGGATTGATATGAGTCAAATTGGCAAATTTGTTGCTTTTCAAGCCGCTGTAGATATTTTAAAGGATAAAAATAAAGATTATGTTTTGAATGAAGTGCGCACCTTGGCTTTAGCGCAAAACAAATTACCGGCTAATAAACAGCAAAATGTAGTCAAAAAAATCTATGCGGATATTAAGCAACCTGAACTTGAGCAAAAAATTGCGCAGTTAATCACTCCAACGAATATGGCATGGAAAGGCGAATTTAAGGTAGTATTTCAAACTATAGATGGCTTACATCAAGCGATGCCAAACTTTACTGGCGATTGGTATTTTACCGGAGAATATCCAACTCAGGGCGGTTATAAAGTGTTAAATACTGCGTATTTGAATTGGTTGGAAGGTTTGGGGTCTAGATCGTATTAAGCGTTTAGCTACGAATAAGGGCATGAAATTTGGCCTGTAAAGGAAAATATAAAGCCGTGGCGATTTTAGCTTGCGGTTTTACCCTTTGTACTATACGACTATATCTATGCAATTGAGAAGAGTATGTTTCTATCGCATTAGCAATTTCGTTATCATCAGTAATTAATTTGTAATCCACTATCCAGAATGTTCCATCTTGATCCATAAATGCCCGATCTAAAATTACTTGCTTAAACTCGCCATATTCATGCGTGCTTAAACGCCATTCAGCGTATGATTCTGTATGCTGTTTGGAAAGTATCTTTCTGCCCCAAGGATCAGCCAGCATATTATTAATAGCTTGTTTAATTAGATCTTTGGCTGCCAACAAATGTTGGGGATCGATATGCAGTTGACGCAAACTACGTTCCCAAATTAATTCTTGGTTTTGTAATTTGGATTGATCCCAACTATCTACCCCATCATTAGCAATTTGCCATAATGTACGATGCATTACGATACCGGCTATTCGTTGCCAATCTTGCAGCACAACTTCGAGTATTCTTTCACTATAGATTAGGCTCGTGTTGCTGATTGGATTGTCTTTGAACCACTGGGTAGGTATGCGCCAAATTAGTCGTGATTCTGCTGTTGTCATCCCGCCCATTGCTGTCATCCCGGCCGTTGCTGTCATCCCGGCCGTTGCTGTCATCCCGGCCGT
>CAYPGU010000018.1:10144-17800 GCA_964409995.1 uncultured Legionellaceae bacterium
TTGCTGTCATCCCGGCCGTTGCTGTCATCCCGGCCGTTGCTGTCATCCCGGCCGTAGAGCCGGGATCTAGATCCCGGGTAAGCGCAGAAGCGCTTCCCGGGATGACAAAATTATGCTCTGGTTGCAAGTCATAATTCTCAAACTTAGCTTGCACCGCGAGCCAAATTTTACCTAACATACTGTTGGAACGTGGCGCAACACTACTCAACTCTGCCAAACAATATATTTTGCGTCGCGCACGCGTAGTAGCTACATACAGCAAACGTAAATCGTCATAATACTGGCGCTGCTTCTCGCACCAAGCTAAATAATTATAAATTGGATCCTCGATCTCAGAAGCGGCTTTAATAGGCGCCAAGAGCAAATGTTGTTCGCGTTGTTCTAAGAGCAATAGTTGTTGATCATTACCACGCATAGTTTTATGTAGGCTAGGTAAGATCACCACATCAAATTCTAAGCCCTTGGCTTTATGCATGGTCATAATTTGCACTGCATTTGATTTAGAAGTTAATGGTGGCAAGAAAAGATTCTGCAATTGTTGCTCTAGGTATGATATTTGAAAAATATCACGCTGAATAGGTATGTTGCCCAGCAAGGAAAAATAGGCTGCAGCCTCTTGTTGGTCACCCGCGTGCCGAATGCATTCTATACCACCCAAGTGTTGCCAAACATTTTGTACAACTTGATTAATTGCTGCACGACCAAGGTTACGTATACCATTCTGCATACATTCTATTAATCGTTGCACTCTAATCTGTGCATCCTGACTCAAATCAGCCATAATTGCTGCATCCTGTAACGCAGCGGCTATGGTTGATTCATGCTTTGCAATCAGATCCAAATCAGTTAGGGTTAAACCACACCACGGTGCGCGTAGAATGGACAACCAAGCAATTCGATCATCTAAATGTAAAATAGCTCTAGTTAATGCTAATAAATCCTGTATCAATGGGCGCTCGGCCAAACTTTCAATATCCAGCCCCTGATATTCTATTCCAGCCGCACGTAAAGCAGGTAATAAGTTTTGCACTTGAGTTTTTGCCCGCACTAGAATTGCAATGCTCTGATTGGGATCTTGAGCTTGTGCTGTGTCGATTATTTCAATAATAGCTGCCGACTCTGCTGCAGAATCCACTGCAAGACATTCAACTGGTTTCTGGTCATCTGAATCATCTGCAGCTTGCGCTGACATATACGAAATCGCACCCAAAGTCATGTCATCTATTGCAGGGAATGAGTTACTAAACACTTGATTAACCCAAGAAACTATAGGAGCCGTTGAGCGAAAGTTAGTCTGCAGTTGGACAAAATTTAATTTTACATCATTGATACCATTAAATTTTGCGTGTAAAAATAAGCCAACATCTGCCTGGCGGAAGCGATATATTGATTGCATAGGGTCACCGACTAGGAATAGAGTCTTACCGTCCCCTTGTGCCCAATTGGCTGTCAGATGCTGCAGCAATTTATATTGCGTTAAAGATGTGTCTTGAAATTCATCAACTAAAATATGTTGAATTTTACAATCCAAGGCTAAAGATAGTTCAGAGGGTGCCTCAGTATGCCCTAAAGCTCTTAGTGCCGTTAAGGATACCTCAGAAAAATCTACCTGTCCGTGTTCTTTGAAAACCAAAGTTAATTGCGCAATTAGTACGGGCAATATTTCTGTCAAAGACTGTATGACTTTCCATTGCGAATCATTGTATTGTTGTGGTGGTAATTTGCGTAATAAAGACAGTTGTTGTAAAAATTCAGGGAATGCTCGCAATTGGTTTAATTGTTGTTCAGCTGCACTTTTACGTGCCTTGAGAATTTCTTTCTCGTGTTTATCTTTAGCACCGCTTGGTGCTAAGAAGCCTTCACGAACTGTTACTTGTTTGCGCCACTGATCTTCCTCAGTTAATAAAATACTTGCCAACTTTAGCCAATCATCGATGGTTTCTACTTCGCTCTGCATAAATAGATTTAGATCTAAAAATTCAGGCACCAAATCGAACAGATTATGTATACTTTCCTCTACAACTGAGGACAGACTTTGTTCCAAAATAGTTCTAAAATCTTGATTTAATTGCTGTCCATATAAAATTGGCAACCACTGTTCTCGTTTGGCTAACATAGACAGCATTAAATTTCGAAATTTTGCGCGATCATTTGCTAAGTACTCTAACAGTACATTTAAAGCTGGCAGCCAATAATCATTGTCATATTCTGCAGCTAATAGTTGATCAATTGCTTGTGCATATAGGTATTCAACTTTAGTTTCAATTTGCGGTTGCGCACCAAAGCGCGATACGATTGGCATCTGGCTAGTTATACTGGCACACAAAGAATCGATGGTTTGAATTTTTAAACGCATTGGATTAAGCATTATATCCCAGCCAACCTGTCTATCACGCTTTAACACTTGGCGCGCCAGCTGCCATAATTTGTTGTTATAAGAATCTTCTGGCGCTTGTTCCTGGGCGCCCAATTCTAAAGCTTCTAGGATTCTAGCACGCATTTCTGCCGCCGCTTTGCGCGTGAAAGTTAATGCTACAATTTCTTCTGGCTCTTGTTGCACACAAGCTAATAGACTCAAAAAACGCTGCACGAGCAAAGAAGTTTTGCCTGAGCCAGCTGGAGCTTGCACCAAAAACGATTGACGCACATCTAATACTTGTTCACGTATCTGTTGATCAATAATCATAAATTCTACATAAAGAGTGTAAATTACAATGCGTACATACTTGGGCCGAATGTGGTTTAACTTGCGCATTACCGGCAGAGAAGTCAATTGCAGTTTGCTCTAGACTTGCACGCCATTGCTCCAATTGCTGGGACCAATTTTCTGCCTTATTGGAATATCTTAACTTGGCCAAATCATCAACTTGGGGTAATAAATCCTTAGTTACTGCCACACCACGAAACGTAGCATTATCAGTTTGCAAATGCGCAAATACTACTGCAACCACTTGCTCGGCTTGTGCGATTGCATATAGCGGCAGTTGTGGTTCCAAGATGGGATGCGAGAACCAATCAGCAGGCTGTGCTGCACCTGTTTTGTAATCAATAATTGCCAGGCCACCATCTGATAATTGGTCAACTCGATCTATTTTGCAGCGCAGCTCTAAAGGACCGATCTTTACCTGAATCATTTGTTCTAAAACTTGCACTTTGAAATCATCACGTTGCTTTTCATATTGCAACCATTTAGAAATTAACTTCAGTGTCTGTTGTTTCTCGAGCTGCAGATAATTATCGCTCATAGTGTGCGGCATTTTCTGCTGGATTTTCAGCAAAACAGCTGTGACAAATTCTTCAAGTTTAGTAGCCGTTGCCTGTGTCTCAGTATTCAATAAATGACTGCGATCCTTATACTGTTGCCAAAACCTTTCTAACACCAAATGCACGATTTCACCCCTCTGTGCTGGACTTAAGTGAGTATGTGGTTCTTCTAATACTTCAGCTCCTAGGCGCATCGTTGCATTGGCACGAAATGGACACTGAGCTTGTAACTTCAAAATATGCGTGCCACCTTTAATATTCTCTGTAATCGGTGGAGCTTTGCTATCGAAAACTTGCTCTAATTTAATTGCAGATTTGGTCTCGACTCTAGGCTGGAATTGTATTTTTTGTTCGCTTAACTGCACGATTAAATTACTCGGTGCTGTTTGATGATCTTCTGCTTGTGCTGCATAGCTAAAAATAACTTGCTGCTTTGCACCCTGCATTAAATTTCTAGTTAAGCGTTGCGCAACTTTCAATTCTCGCTGAGGTGAGCTTTTGGGTAAATCATATTTTCGTTGTAACTCCAGAGGTATAAATGGATTCGGATCAGCAATTTGCGGCCAACTATCACGATCCATTCCTGTTACCCATAAATTATCAAAAGCTAGCCCATCTGCTTCCAGAATTCCTAAGACATGCACTCTTGTTAAGCCAGTTTCAGCTGGAGAGAAAGGTGTCTCAATCGCAAGCCGCTGAATCAGTTGCAAACATTCTGCGTAAGAATGATCCGGCAAAATGCTTGCCAATTTGATATATTCACTAATAAGAGCATTCCAACAAGTATATAAATCTGCTTCATCTTTAGTGAATTGACGATCTCCGGGCCAGCACCAACTGTTTAATAGTTTCTGTATTTGCTGTGCCCAGTAACGAGTGTCATGCAGACCATTATTATTAGAAATCACATGGGTGAAATTGCTGATCACTGATGTTAAATTTGAGTCACTATCAGAGATATGCGAAAGCAAAGTTTGCCAGGTTAATTTTGCTTCCAATTTAGTGCGCAACTTGCGATCTAAAATTGCCCGCTGGTGCTGTTCAGCTTCTGCTGTAATAATATATGGCGAGCGCAACAGGACAGTTAGATCACAGAAGTTTATTAGCGGTTTGGCCAGCTGCAAAATCAACAAAGCATGATCAATTAAGGTATAATGTGCCAGAGGCAATGGCGCAGAAATATTTACCCATTGTGTAGGAATAACTGAGCTAAATACAGCCTCGACCTGTTTGCGTTTATTGGACAACTCAGGAACTACTACACCCACAATTTGCTGCGGATTTTGTTCTGCAAGTTCGAAAGCCCAGCGCGCTGCTGATTGCAATTCATTATCTGTGTTTATTGCACTCACGCGGGAAAGCTGCATAGCAGGAGTAGTAAGTTGATCATGGGTTATTTCAACCCCTTGTGCCTGTATTTTATCAAATAAAGCCGCGTACTGTGGCACAATTTCACTAAAACCACGCAAACAGATCTTCGTGGGTAAATATGCGCGCAGTCTGGGTATATGGTTAGTTAATTGTTCTAACATTAATTCTTGATCTGTATAATTATTATTTTGTAACCAATCCTGATATGTTTGCAGCCATGCCACTAGGACTGCAGTATCTGGAATAAAAGCTGCATATGGAGCTAAGGCCTTGTTAGGTACGCACCATTGCCGTAAAAATTTCCAAGCTTGTAGCACATTTTTTGCTGTAGCAGCTGCGCGCAATAATTCTACACCCACGTCTGATTGTTGAATGATTCGTTCCAACAAGATTTGTTGTTGGGTAGAATTTATTAAGGTTTGATGCGAATGAGGTTCTATTTCTAAACACAGCTGCCAAAGTTGTATACACCAATCTTCGATTGAATAAATTCCTGGCGTTTCCCAACCATACTGATTTGACGCAAATTGCTTTAAATGGTTTTGGCGCATAGAAAATGCTGTTAGACGTCGATTAGGAGTTATTATTAGCACTGTAGCACCTGTTTGATCGATTGAAGATATTTTATATTATAAGGGAGTTACTTGCTACCGCTTGGTTGTCTAACTATGTTATGAGTGTTAATCACACACGTCTTGCTACTTAAGCTATGCTTAAGTCATGCGCAAACTTACCCCTATTCCCAATCACCATTTAATCGGCCACCGCGGCGTCGCTGGTTTACGCCCAGAAAATACTTTTGTTAGTTTTGAATATGCCTTGGAGTTGGGATTAAATTGGATTGAACTTGATGTGCATCTCAGCAAAGATCAACAATGGGTAGTGATTCATGATGAATCTCTTGAGCGCACTAGCAATGGTAAAGGTTTGGTGGCTAACCACACCATAGAAGAGTTACAAAAATTGGATGCCGGATCTTGGTTTAACTCAAAATATGCTAAACAAAAATTACCTAGCTTGAGCGATGTATTAGAATTAGTTGCCACCAAAAATGCCAATGTAAATATTGAAATCAAAGGCAGTGAACACGCAGCAGAATTAAACTCCCGGCTCATGGCTGAATTTCTTGGCAGTTACGCTACCGAATTAGCCTATTCGCCGTTGGTTTCAAGTTTTGACACTCCTACCATCATCAAGCTGCGCGAATTAATGCCAGATTTGCCAATTGGATATTTAGTTGAGGCCTTTTCTTATAATACCATCGATATAGCTCAAGAAAATAATTTCACTTCGATTAATTGTGATGTGCATAAAATTACAGAAGCAGATTTACAACGTGCTTTACAGGCGCAAACTCCAGTTTTGCTGTATACGATCAATGATCCACAACAAGCAAAATATTGGGTTAGCAAAGGCGTGACGGGAATTTTTACGGATCGCCCCGACCTATTGCTAAAAATGTCTGTGTAACCGATTGCAGACCTTTGACTATACAGCCACTGTCAATTACACTTGTTTAATGAGTATTCATTAGCAACTTAGGTTAACGACTATGGATCAGTCGAACATTATCGCGCTCAAAGAAGTTGAGAGCAGGTATACAACTAAAAGCCAGGAACAGCTCTATCTAAAAAGCATCAATCTAACTGTGCCTGCTGGCGATACAATAGCTATTATTGGCCGCTCTGGTGCTGGCAAAAGTGCTCTTTTACGCTGTATTGGACTGATCGATCGTCCGCTAACTGGTATTATCTCCATCGATAATAAGAATTTAACATTCTTAGCCAGTCGCGAATTAGCCAATGAAAGACGTTGCATCGCGTATGTAACTAATCGTGCAACATTTTTAAATTCCAAAACCGTAACCGCTAACATTGCACTACCATTACAAATTCAAGGCTTAACCAAAGAAGAAACCAATCGTAGAGTGGCACAAGTTTTGGCTAAAACCGATTTAGAAGGCAAAGCTAACAACCTACCACAACAGTTAAGCCAACTACAAAAAATTCAACTCGATCTAGCGCGCAATTTAGTCAATAATACCAAAGTACTGCTTTGTGATGATATTTTTAATGGCTTAGATCAAAGATCCACTGAAAGCTTGATTACATTATTACGTAACTTGCAATTAGAATTGAAGTTAACCATTTTAATCAGCACCAATGATCCGGAGATTATCAAAAACTTCTGTCAAAGTGCTATTATTATGCACTTGGGTTCAATTATCGAGAAATGTTCGGTGCATCAATTGTTTACCAAACCAGAATCTGATGTGGCAAAAGATTTTATACGCTTCACAACAAAGCATGAATTACCTTGGTCATTTCGCCGCAAAATGATCAATCAAGAGGAACCTAATTATCACGCTCTGGTTAGAATAAACTTTACTGAATGCCTAGCCCCTGAAGAAATTTTAAGTAATACTTTGGAAGCTTTTGAATTGAAAATGAGTATTATTCAAGCTTTCCAAGAAACTATTCAACAAATTACAACCAATATTATGCTAATCGAAATTTTTGGCAATTCTGAAACTACCAATCAGGCCATAACTTTTCTAAACAACAATGGTTTGCAAAGTGAGATAATAGGTTATGTACCAGATTCTAATTAATTCTTTTCGCGAAACACTTTTTATGGTGTTAACTGCCAGCCTGTTGACTATAGCAATTGGTGTTCCAGTCGGTATGCTGATCGCCTGTATTGCCAATGTGCAAAATAGAGTCGTACAAGCAATATATTTAAGTTCATATGCGATCTTAACCACCATTAAATCAATACCTTATTTAATGTTAATGTTATTATTTATCCCAACTACTAATTGGCTAATTAATCACGGCATATCATATAGCTCTGCAACTCTACTACCCTTGACGACTGCCGGTAGTTTGATCTTGGCGCAGCAAGTTTTCATTATTGTTAAAGATCTGTTTGCTCAATGGCAATCAACTAGCAAAGTAATGGGCGCTAACAAACAGCAAACATTATTTTATATGGTCCTACCCGAAGGCTTAGCTCCAATCA
>CAYPGU010000019.1:0-17483 GCA_964409995.1 uncultured Legionellaceae bacterium
AGCAAGCCAAGGCACTATATTTTATAATGATAACGGAACATGGACCTTTACACCTAATGCAAATTACACTGGCGATGTAAATTTAGAATTTACTGTAAACGACGGCGTGAATTCTGTTACACAAACTGCTACCATTGCTGTTCTTGATGATGCTGACGATCTGAAGTTTGAAGTCAATAATAATTTAACAATTTCTAATCCGCAAGTTTATGATATAGATTATATTCATAATGATGCAAACAACGCCCAAGTGAGCAGTAACTATCACACAGTAAATTCTGCAGCAATATCTATGCAGCAAGAGGATGTTAGCGGTGACAGTTCTGTAAATGTAACTAGCAGCAACGCAGCTGAAATAAATGTAAGTGATTTTGATGAAGTAAATGTACATTTAGCACAAGCTGGAGACAATGCTGACAGCGATGTAACTGTCATAAATGCTGCACGTGGCAGTATTAATACAGGCATTGGTAACGATAGTATTGATATCACTACCGCGCATATAGCAGATCCTCTATCAGTAGCTAATGGTAATTTGATCAACATCAACACTGGCGCAGGCGATGATAATATACATATTATGGGTAACGATGACAATGAAGTTATTGCCATCAATATCAATACTGGAATAGGTGCAGACAATATTGTTCTAGAAGGAAAATATGCTCATGCAAATATAATTGGTGGTGCAGATGACGATATAGTCATGGGTGGCAACGGTAATGATCGCTTTATTTTTGGCTCTGGACAAGGTCATGATACTTTTGATGGCGGCACAGGCACAAATTGGTCAGATAGTGTCATGATTAATTCTAACGCTGAAATTGCTATTACTCAAAACACAAGTACCTCTTGGACACTAATTGTCGATGGACAAGAAGCCACTTTAACTACTAATGTTGCCGGTACAGTAGTTGATAACCATATCGATTTCGCAGGTTCAGCTGCAGGCACATTGACTTTAGGAGATGGAAGCAGTGTTAACTTCAATAATATTGAACATGTAGAATGGTAATAGTTGCTAAGTTCCTTCAGGGATAACTACATCCATCATACTATAAAGCCCGGGATTCTTGCCAAGTATCCATTGTGCCGCCAACACCGCGCCCTGTGCAAAGATTTCTCGGTTATGCGCAAAATGCGCAATCACAATTTCTTCAAATGGGTTAGTAAACGACACGGCGTGTGAGCCAACAACCTCTCCCTTTCTCTCGCTTTGAACTTTAATTTCCTTGTTTTTGGCAGGCCAATTATTGTTTAAAATTTGCAACATTTGTTTAGCCGTACCGGAAGGACTATCCTTTTTGTGCTTATGATGCACGTCAACAATAGATACATTCCAGTTTGCATCAAACATCTTTGCCGCATCGGCTAAGAGCTTGAAACAAATATTGACTCCAACACTCATATTTGATGACATTAGAATCGGAATTGTCTGCGCAGCATCTTGAATCGTTTGTAGCTGCTCTGGAGTACAACCTGTAGCACCTATCACCATGGCTTTCTTATGCTGCAGACAATATGCTAAATGCTGCATCACGCCTTCTGGTAAAGTAAAATCAATCAGCACATCGAAATTCGGTTTCAACTCTGCATCAATTGCCACATCAGAATTAACTACTTTGGTGCCAATCAGCTCATCAGAGCGAGCCGTTGCAACGGTTAGACTTAAGTTCTGGTGCTGCACAACCTGATCTGCAATAGCCGCACCCATCCTACCATTTACACCCGGCACTGCAATCCGAATCAAAATTTCATCTCCTCAAAAAAAGCTTTCACGTTCTTAAACCAAGAACGCGCTTGCGGGCTATGTTTATCTTCGGCTCCGGCTACGCTTTCATCAAATTTACGTAACAATTCTTTTTGCTCCGCACTTAGATTTACTGGCGTTTCGACAATAACTCGGCATAAGCAATCACCTGGCCCTTCGCCACGTAGTGTTTTTACGCCCTTACCACGTAATCTAAATAATTTGCCAGTTTGAGTCTCAGCTGGGATCTTTAATTTTACTCTACCATCTAAAGTAGGCACTTCGATTTCCCCACCTAGCGTTGCAACACCAATCCCAATCGGTACTTCGCAATATAGATTTGGCCCGTCGCGAGTAAACAAGTGATGTGGTCGTACATGCACTTGGACGTATAGATCACCTGCTTGCCCACCATGCGGCGCAGCTTCACCCTCTCCGGCTAATCGTATACGATCGCCATTATCGACGCCTGGTGGCACTTTAATTGATAAGGTTTTAGGTTCCGGTACGCGACCCTCGCCATGACAAGCATTACAATGGTCTTTAATGATTTGCCCGCTGCCATGACAAGTTGGACAGGTTTGCTGAATGGAAAAGAAGCCTTGTTGCATTCTGACTTGTCCCTGTCCATGACACATGGTACAGGTAACAGGTTTTGAGCCATCTTTAGCACCAGATCCCTTGCAAGTCTTGCACGGTGACATGGTGTTAATTTTAATCGTGATTGTTTTACCACGAATTGCCTCTTCTAAGTTTAGTTCGAGGTTATAACGCAGATCGGCACCATGCACTACACGGCTATACCGACCACCACCTTGCGCACCTGGACCACCACCACCAAACATATCGCCAAAAATATCGCCAAAGATATCGCTAAAGTTAGCTTGCGCATGCGCGCGAGCACGCGCTGCCGCTGCAGGATCAATGCCAGAATGTCCGTACATATCATATGCAGCGCGTTTCTCTTTATCGGATAAGATTTCATAAGCCTCGTTTACTGCTTTAAACTTATCTTCTGCGTTCTTATCTTCTTTGTTACGATCCGGATGATACTTCATCGCTAATTTGCGATAAGCTTTTTTTATTTCATCCTCTGATGCCTTACGATCGATACCAAGTAACGAATAGTAGTCTTCTTTATCTGCCATTGTCCGTTACTTCTTTTCGTCTTTTTTAACTTCTTCGAATTCTGCATCAACTGCATCATCATTACCAGCACCTGCGCCACCAGTAGCAGACTCATCTTGCTGTCCTTGCTCAGTTGTTTGTTGCTGCTGCTGTGAAGCTTGTGCATACATACGTTCAGCTAATTTTCCAGAAGCTTCAGTCAATGCTTGCGTTTTGGCTTCTATCACCTCTTTATCATTGGTTTTCAAAACTTCTTTCAAAGCAGCAATTGCTGATTCAATATTAGACTTCTCTTCAGCTGAAGCCGTACTGCCAGCTTCCTTAAGAGTTTTTTCTGTGGCATGAATCATTGCATCTGCTTGATTGCGTGCTGTTGCTAGTTCATGGAATTTACGATCTTCATCTGCATGAGCTTCGGCATCCTTAACCATTTTTTGAATTTCTGATTCTGATAAGCCACTCGATGCTTTAATTACAATCTTTTGTTCACGCTTGGTAGCCAGATCTTTGGCAGAAACGCTTAAAATACCATTCGCATCAATATCAAACGCAACTTCAACTTGCGGTACACCACGCGGAGCAGGAGGAATATCGCTCAAGTCAAATTGACCTAACAGTTTATTTGCTTCAGCTTGTTCACGTTCACCTTGGAATACGCGGATGGTTACTGCAGTTTGATTATCAGTAGCAGTTGAGAACACTTGGGTTTTCTTAGTTGGAATGGTGGTGTTCTTTTCGATCAATTTGGTCATGACCCCACCCATTGTTTCCAAACCTAGAGATAAAGGTGTCACGTCTAGCAACAATACGTCTTTGACTGAACCAGACAATACCCCACCTTGAATTGCAGCACCAATTGCCACTGCTTCATCTGGGTTAACATCTTTCCGAGGTTCCTTACCAAATAATTGCTTAACTGTTTCTTGTACTTTTGGCATACGGGTCTGACCGCCAACCAAGATTACTGCACCAATATCAGCCATAGTTTTGCCTGAGTCTTTCAAGGCTGTCTTACATGGACCGATAGTGTTTTGAATTAAGTCTTCAACTAGAGACTCGAGCTTAGCACGAGTTAATTTCATATTTAAATGTTTAGGGCCACTAGAATCCGCAGTGATATAAGGCAAGTTAATATCAACTTGTTCGCGTGAAGACAATTCAATCTTAGCCTTTTCACAAGCTTCTTTGAGACGTTGTAATGCAATTGCATCATTCTTTAAGTCTACGCCAGTATCTTTCTTAAATTCAGTTACAACGTAATCAATGATACGCATGTCGAAATCTTCACCACCGAGGAATGTATCACCGTTAGTAGCTAATACTTCAAATTGATGCTCGCCTTCTACTTCAGCAATTTCAATAATTGAAATATCAAAGGTACCACCACCAAGATCGTATACAGCAATTATTTTATCGCCTTGTTGTTTGTCCATGCCATAAGCAAGCGCTGC
This sequence comes from uncultured Legionellaceae bacterium, assembly GCA_964409995.1. GTDB lineage: Bacteria > Pseudomonadota > Gammaproteobacteria > UBA6186 > Azoamicaceae > JAGVLG01. The sequence goes on from CAYPGU010000019.1 coordinate 4,330, forward strand.
AGCAGTTGGCTCGTTTATAATACGTTTAACTTCGAGTCCAGCAATACGTCCCGCATCTTTAGTCGCTTGACGTTGTGAATCGTTGAAATAGGCTGGCACGGTAATTACAGCTGAATGTACTTCATGACCCAAATAATCTTCAGCCGTTTTCTTCATTTTTGCTAAAATCTCAGCAGAAATTTGTGGCGGTGCTATTTTTTGACCGGTTGAAGTTTCGACCCAAGCATCGCCATTATCTGCTTTAATAATTTTATATGGCACAATACCTTTGTCTTTGGTAACCATTGGATCATCAATTTTACGACCCATTAAGCGTTTGATTGCGTAAAAAGTATTGTAAGGATTGGTAACGCGTTGATTCTTGGCACTAACCCCGACTAGCTTTTCACCATCAGCTGTGTAAGCTACAATAGAAGGCGTTGTACGATCACCTTCGCTGTTTTCTATAACTTTAGGCACCCCGCCTTCCAAAATTGCCACGCAAGAATTGGTGGTCCCTAAATCTATTCCAATAATGACTTCGGCTGACATGTGTATCCTCTCCTATCTGAGTTATATGCTTACGCTATTTATATTAAATATTAAATGGCGTCTAAAAGTTATTTTTCAAGTCCTAACCAAGCTATTCTGGGGCCTTGGCTACAATTACTCGAGCCGGACGTAAAATTCTATCGTTAATTGAAAAGCCTCTTTGAACAACCGACAAGACTCTATTAGGAGCAAGGTCGGTAGTGGGCTGCATAGTTAAAGCTTCATGCTGCTTGGGATCAAACACCTCCCCTAACGGGTTGATTTGTTTGATATTAAACTTATCCAAAGTATCTAATAATAATTTATTAGTAAGCTCCATTCCTTCATGCAAATGAACCGTTTGCTGTGGATCGTCCGAGGATATTTGAATCCCTCGTTCTAAGCTATCTACAACATTCAATAGCTCACGCGCCAACTTTTCCATGCCATACTTGTGGGCATTTTCAACATCGATGGACGCGCGCTTGCGCGTGTTATCCGCTTCCGCACGAAAACGCAGCATTTTGTCATTGGCTTCAGCCAACTCAGCTTGGGTAGCAGCTAGATGTTTCTGAAGTTCTTCAATGGTTTTTGCTGGATCTTGATCAATTGGAGCATCTTGAGCTGCACTATTCGGCGGCACAGATGGAAAATCCGTTGCTGCACCTCTGTCAGATTCATGTTTCCTAGTCACCACCAACTCCCATAGCATTTATAAAACTTATCAATAATATGGTGTTTAGCTTTAACTTTTCAACCGGCTGGCACAATTATCTTTTAGTTTTTCGACTTAACTGATTTATTTTTGGCGATTGCCGCGTAGGCTTGTTTTACTTCTTCAATCTTTTCTAAAGCAGCCCGGCGGCCTGCTTCATAGAATTCTTGATTATATTCTGCTTCAAAAGGTCCATAGCCAATTATATCCGGGCGTATGACTATATCTGCGGCTTTAGCCTGCCGCGTGGCTAATTCAGAAAATGAAATATCTATCGCGCGTCCAGTAATTTGAAACATATTATTCAATTCGGCCAATGATGGGCGTTTGCAAATATCAACTGCAATAGTTAATTTTGGGTTATACAGTTTGGCAATACTTACAGGAACTGGCGCAATCACGCCACCGTCAATATAGGTGTTTTCATAGACATTTACTGGCGCAAAATATGGCGGTATTGCTGAAGATGCATGCACAGCTGGAATAATCGGTCCAGTTTGTAACACTTCCATTTGATTATTTTTTAAACTTGCCGTCACTACAATTAAAGGTATTATTAAATCCTCGAAATTACGCGAACGCATTTTATCCAGCATAAATTTTTGTAAAGCCAAACCACGTACAGGCCCCGTTGGATTATAAGTAGACTGGATTGCTCTAATCCAAGATGTATCAATTAATTCTTCGTATTTTGTATACAGTAATTTATTTTTTAAATTCACGGCATTAGGCTCATCAGCATAAAACGCGCCAATAAAGCTACCTGCACTGGTACCAACAATTAAATCAATCGGAATATTGTGTTCTTCTAAAACTTCAATCACACCAATATGCGCCGCTCCACGAAAACCACCCGAGCTAAGCACCAGGGCAACTCGGACATTTTCAATTTTTTTACTAATCGGTGGCGGCACATCAGGCACCCGAATGCGCTCTTGCTTTGGTTTGCTACTGCAGCCTAGACTAAACACCACCACAATAGTTAGGATGGTGGTCGCGCGCAAAGCAGAGTATGTAAGTGACTGTTTTAGTTTTTTCATATCTTAATTATAAGTTGAGTTACTAAAATATGCACGCGGCAAAATGGTGTTTTATGTCGATAAATTGACATATAATATACATAGAATTTTATCGACGGGTTAAACATGGCACAAACATTCCAACGCATCGGCCTTTTTGCCAAACCAACCGGGGATCAAATAACCCAAACTTTAGAGCAGGTGTATAATTTTTTAGCGCAGCGTAACTTAGATATTGTTATAGAAGAATCCGCGGCGCAAAGAGTCGCAAATAATCGTGCACAAACTGCAACTGCGGATAATATTGGTGCTAAGTGCGATCTAGCGATAGTAATCGGTGGTGATGGCAGTATATTGAAAGCAGCGCGTGCAGTAGTTAATTTTGACACCCCCATTTTAGGTATCAATCGCGGCAGCCTCGGCTTTTTAGCTGATTTGGCTACGCAAAATATTGAAGATGGCTTAACGCAAATCTTAAATGGTAATTATAACGAAGAACAACGTACCATGTTACACGCAACCATTGAACAAGATGGCCAGACCAGTCAAGCGCATCTAGCGCTTAATGACGCAGTATTGCATCATGGTGGGATCGCACGCTTAGTTGAATTTAAAATTTTTATTGATGGTAAATTTGTCGTTGAACAGCGTGCGGACGGGGTGATTACTTCTACTCCTACTGGTTCAACAGCCTATGCATTATCTGGTGGAGGCCCTATCGTTTATCCTACCTTAGATGTTTTAACTCTGATGCCGATGTTCCCGCACGCATTAAATACGCGCCCTATCGTGATTAACAAAAATAGCAAAATTAAATTAGAAGTTTCAAAAAATAACCGCAATGCGGTAAATTTCAGCTGCGATGGTCAAACGCATTTAACTATAAATCCAGGTTCTGTAGTAAATTTACAAGCCAACCCAAAAAACTTACGCTTATTACATCCGAATGATTATGAATATTTTGCTGTGTTGCGCGAAAAACTAGGTTGGAATAGCTGACACAGTTATAAAGAATAAGGACAGTTATGTTAACACAATTAGTTGTCAAAAACTTAGCCATCGTCGCCGAGTTAGAATTAAATTTTAACGACGGAATGCATGTAATGACTGGCGAAACCGGTGCAGGAAAATCTATTATTATTGATGCCTTAAGCATCGCACTTGGCGAACGTGCACCAGCAGAACAAGTCCGCGCCCCAGCAACCCAAGCCATCGTAACTGCCAGTTTTGACCTCACTAAATTACCAGTGGTACGTCAATTATTGAAAGAACAGGGTTTGCCCGATGACGAATGTGTGATTCGGCGCATTATTAGTGCTGACGGTCGTTCGCGTGCATATATTAATGGCCAAAGCGTAGCTGTGCAGCAGATAAAATCTTTAGCACCGCATTTAGTACAAATTCATAGTCAACACCAACACCACGCCTTATTAGAGAATGAATATCAACGAAGGTTGGTAGATGAATATGCTCAACATGTTGAATTAACCACGGCAGTTGCAAATTTGTATCGTGAATGGAGCTTGATTAAAGAGCAGCTTGAAACTTTGTCTGATATGCAACAACAAACCGATAAGCTAGTTTTGCTTAACTATCAAATCCAAGAATTTGAAACATTATGCTTGCAGCCTAATGAACTAATTAGCTTGGAACAAAAGCATAAGCAATTAGCGCGCAGCCAGGAACTAATTGACACTTACCAAACCGTGCAAGAACTATTGTCTGGCACAGAAAATGAATCTTCCAAGAATAATGTTATTGATTTATTACACTCTGCAATGCAGCAAATAACTTCAATGCAAAAAATAGCGCCGACCTTAAAGACTTGCAGTGAGTTGTTACAGCAAGCAATAATACAAGTTCAAGAATCCAATTCTGAACTTGAAGATTATTTTAGTAAATTAGACTTGGACTCTGATCAATTGGCCAATATAGAGCAGCGTTTGAGTGCAATCCACACTTTAGCCAGAAAATTAAAAGTTGCACCAGAGCAATTACAGTTACATGCCGAACAATTATATAGTCAACGCGCAGCATTATTACAGGCTAGTGAACAATTAGATAAACTAAATGCACAGTTGCATGACTGCGAAAATGCCTATCAAAAAGCAGCCCAAAAACTAAGCCAAAGTCGCAAACAAAGCAGTTTACAACTGAGCAAGGAAATTCTACAGCGTATTCAAAGTTTAGAGATGCCAAATGCACGCTTTAACATCCAAATTGAAGCAATAAAAAGCGACGCGCCTACTTTGCACGGCAAAGATTTAATACAATTTGAGGTTTCGACGAACCCTGGCCAAGCCCTCAATAATCTCAAAAAAGTTGCTTCCGGAGGCGAGCTGTCACGGATTAGTCTAGGTATTTCAGCTATCAGTTCGCAGCAAATGGCTATCCCTACGATTATCTTAGATGAGGTGGATGTTGGCATCAGCGGCAAAACCGCGGCAGTAGTTGGCCAAGTCATGCGTGAATTGAGTGCAGATGCACAAATTATCTGCATCACGCATTTGCCACAAGTTGCCGCGCACGGGCATCACCATTTTAAAGTAGAGAAAATCCAAACCAAACAAGAAACTTATACCAAAATCACCCCGCTAGATGCCGCCAACCGGGTCATAGAGCTTGCTCGATTGATGGGTGGCAAGGAAATATCCCCTGAAGCTATGGCTCATGCTAAGCATCTCTTGACCGAAATCTAAGGCTTACAAATAAATACTTAGTTGGATACTTGACAATAGATGTTGACATTGGTACTATGTCACACATTAATCAACCCAACTTGTTAATTTAGGTGTATATAATGAAAAAAACAGAAGTACAAAATCCAAATGCACAGCTGCCTAGACGATCGTTCTTAGACCAAATTGCACAAGGAGGCGCTACCTTAAGACGCCCTTCCGTTGAAAGAACAGTAAGCCCTCGCGCAGAAGAATTAATTGCAGAGAAAGCTAAAAAAGCCTCGGTTGCTGAAGAATTTGCAAATGCTATTAAGCAAAAAAGAGCTGGCCAAGACGAAGATACTTCGACACGCAGTATTTCTGCAGAACTTGATGACCCTGCCAAAAATATTTCTGCACCAAATCGTATTAAAAGAAAAAGCGGTGTTTTCAAACCATTTGACAACGATTCAACTACAACACCAGCAACAGAAGCTATTGTAGCGACTCCATTTAATTTTGCATCTGTATTAGGGCGCAGAATTTCTGAAGTAAACATAACACCGAGAACCTCTCCAGTGGAAGAAGAAAGCGCCTTTGATACTGAACCAACTCCAACACCTGCTACCTCGGTGCAATCCAAATCAGCTCAAGTTATAAAGCCTCAAGTTATGGCTAAACCTAAAATTATACAACCTGCGAAGCCTGTTGCAAAAATTAGCAGCGTTGATTTAGCGGCTGTAGAAAGCAAACAACGTCGTTTAAGCGCCGCCTTATTTGCATCCATCAACAGAGCGCCTATTGAGCAAGAAGAAGTAGCTCCTGTTGTTGCTGCGCCAGTTCAGACTGCAAAGCCTATTGCAAACAGCATAGATTTAGAAGCTGCAAAAAAGGAGCATCGTCGGTTAAGTGCAGCCATATTTGCATCTATTAACAGGGCGCCTGTTGAGCAAGAAGAAGTAGCTCCTGTTGTTACAGAAGTGACTGCTAACGTTGAACAACAAGATCACGCGGTAATGCTATCACGCAAACAAGAAGAAGCCGATGCAGCATATGCTAGACAATTGCAAGCAGAAGAACAAAGAGCTAATGCTGAAATGCTAGTGCGTCGACAGGAAGAGGCAGATGCAGAATATGCTAGAAAGTTGCAAGCAGAAGAAAGACTAGCAAGAGTTCGTGAAGAACAAAAATTATCTGCGGAACGAACTCGTAAGATGCAAGAAGCAGCAGATAGAGAGCGCGTTGTTTTAGAACGTCATGTTGCCGAGCAACAAAAGGAAGCAACAATTAATAATTTACTATGGCAATTAAATGGTGCTGTTACAGTTGCTGCAAAATCTGAAGCTAACATATTAGTGAGAGTAAACAACATTTGTAAAGTTATTCGTGATTTAGCAGATCAAGATGTTGATCTTGGCGTGATACATTGCACTATAGTTCAAGCATTAAAGGATATATTAGCAGATGGTTCGTTGAATAATCAGACCACTTCTTTTAGAGGTTATATATTACAACACTTTAGTTTAATTGAAGGTCCGCGTGTTGAAAGATTCGTAATGGCTTTAACCGATAACATCATTTTTAGAGCTACTTCAAATCAACTAATGAACCCTCTCAATGGTGAAGCTCAGTTAGTAATGAGCAACCCGAAATTACATAACAGTCGTAGCTGGTAATACACCCAGAATAAAATACCCGCATGATGCGGGTTTTTTATTTACTATTAATTTTATTATTTAGGATTTGGGCCGTATTGATTAGTCCCAGGTTGACTATCTAAAACATAAAAAACAAACAATACAATAGGGCCAATTAACGGCAGCAATAATAATAGCATCCACCAACCTGACCGTCCGGTATCATGCAATCTGCGCACAGAAACAGAAAAGGATGGTATGAGAACAAATAGATAATATAAAAAGCTTAGAATACCAACATTATGTGTAATCATCATTGCTGATTGGTCTGGATTGTTTGTCCCGATTACATAAATAGACGAGCCCATGGCATTATCAAGAACGGCCAAAATTATATAGGCGATTAGGTTAAACAGCACAAAATACCAATATTCTTTGCGTCTAGCACGACCTGAGAAATCAAAGTATTGTCTTATAACCTTCAGATACCAATCCATGATCAACCCCTGCTTTTAATTATTTTAATACATTTAGGATAGCTAATTTATACTTCTTATAAGTTTAATTACTGTATAGGTACTCAGAAAGTTGCTAGATATTTGAAGTCGACCAATACTGTATTTAATAGCATATAAGATGCTAATTTTTGACTCAATCATAGTTAGGCTCATTACATGACCGCTAGGCAAATTCGCAAACTACTTTCGATGACTATTCTTAGTCTTGTATGCCTATCTGCAGATTTTGCTTCTGCAACTTCCTATATAGCGCCACCGACAACTGCGCCGGCCAATTTAGCCAATGGCGACTCATTGACCAACCTAAACAATAGCATATTCGATCCAAGCACCAGCTCTACTTCAATTTTTACTATCAATTTACAGCAGAACGCAACCGTAAATAACTATGGAGTTCTTGATTATTCTGGCAGCTTCCCCACTCCGAGTACGATTTATTCGTATCGTTCGAATAACGCGACGCAAACTATTATCAACCCTGGCTTAATCAATGCACCAAGTCGGGGCTATGCAATTTTTATTCAAAATCTTGCCGCAAACACAGATGTTATCAGCTTACAAAATAGCGGCTCAATCGTTGGTAACGTTTATATCGAGGGTAGTGATACAGTACAAGTTCTGCTAAACGGTCACTCAACAGTAAATGGCAGTATAGATCTAAATAACGTTACTACCTCAAGTATGATTGTTGGGCAAAATAGCAGCAATACATATGCTACCGTTGTCAAGGGAATCAACTCTTTTGGTTCATTGACTGTAAGCAATACATCGAGATTAGATTTAAATTTTGAATCCACGATCGAGGCTGTACAAGTAGATGCTGGAAGCACCTTAGTGACTGCCGGAATTGCGTCGGTCGGAATTGGAGCTGGCACATTTAACAATGCTGGTACTGCGTTTATAAGCGGCGATATAACTATGACTGGAGCTTTCACCTCTCCAGGAACAACCTATTTCACTCAAGCTTTAGGTATATATAACTCAAGTTATAGTGTAACCGGTACGCATATAGCGCAATTATATGATGTTCTAAATTACGGTAATGTAATTTTGGGTACAGTCGGAGTATCAGACCTTAATGCATTTAGCGTTACATATACTGGCGGGTATTTTCCACAACGCACCTATACTCTATTTACATCGCAAGCAGATATAGCGCAGAACCCAACATTTTCAATTTTATCACCAAATTCTAGATATATAGCATTTTCAAATTTAATGAAATCTGTTACTAATCCAAACACGATTACTATCACTCTAACACGCAATCCATACCAAAATTATATATCAGCAGAACCAGAGCATAGCATTGGTCAGAACCTAGAATATATTGGCATGGTTAATCAATCAGCAGATGTTGTAGCAATGCTAGATGGGGTAGAACGCTCTACTACTGATGCAATGTTATTTACAGCCTTGGAACAATTTATCCCAATTATGACTCCATCTATTTATGCTTTAAATGTACAAAACGATGGAATGGAACAAGCAGAATTACGATTGGCTGCTCTACGCAATGAAACCAGTTATGTAGCAGGTGATTTTCAGAATACTAATTATTTTTGGTTACGTCCCTTTGGCGGTTATGGCAATCAGCGTAAACAACAGGATACTTATGGGTATTATGCAGGAACAGCTGGCATCGCTTTTGGCATGGATAAAGATATAACCAACTATTTTACAACTGGTATAGGTGGAGCGTATTCACAATCGCAGGTGACAGACCGTCGAAATAATAACACAGCCACCAGCTTCAAATCTTATCAATTTCTGTGGTATGGAACTTTCGACCTGTGCCCTACAATCTATTTAGACTTTGTTGCATCTGCGTTAGAAAACCGTTATAAATCACACCGCTTACTAAATATAAATGGCTATCTACTCAAAGCAAACTCAAATTATGATGCCCAACAATACTCAGTGCAAAGTATTGTAGGCAAGAATATTAGCTGTGGATCGTGCCTAATTACGCCAGAAGCTTCAGCTCAGTATACTTTTTTTCATCAATACTCATACAAGGAAACCGATGCCAACGCAGCTAATTTAAATGTAGCTCATCCAAATTCAAATATTTTGCAATTTGGTATCGGCGGTAAATTCGCTAAGATTTATGACTGTTTTGAACCAGTATGGATCCCTGAATTACATGCTAATGCTTATTACAATTTTATCAACGGTATACAAGACACCACCTTCACTTTTCTATATGGAGGTAACAACATGGTAGCAAACTTTAACAATTCACGCCTTATGTTTAAAGTTGGCGCAGCATTGACTTTATTATCTTACCGCGATGTTGAATTTAAATTCAATTATGATTATCTATTTCAGCAACATTTTACTGGTTACACAGCTTATTTGAACTTCCGTTATCGATTATAGGAGAAATCATGAAACAGGTCACATTTAAAGGTACACCTCTTCAATTAGAGGGTACCTTTCCAAAAGTCGGTGATACCATCACAGATTTAACTTTAACTTCAAATGATTTGAAGGAAGTGAAGTTAAGTGATTTCAAACAAGGAACTCTAGTGCTAAATATATTCCCCAGTTTGGATACTCCCGTATGTGCTAGTTCCGTAGTGAGATTCAATGCTGAAGCTGCTGATTTACCTAATACGGAAGTGCTATGCATCTCCAAAGATCTTCCGTTTGCGCAAGCCAGATTTTGCGCAACAGACAATATTCAAAATGCCAAGATTTTATCCGCGTTCAGACATCCAGAATTTGCAAAACAATTAGGTGTTGATATAGCAGACGGTTTGCTCAAAAACTTGCTCTCGCGCTCAATTATTATTCTTGATTCTGCACGCAAAGTAATTTATACCCAACTAGTTCCTGAAATTACTGAAAAGCCAAATTATGATGAATGCCTGGCTGTTTTAAAGGAACAAAGCTAATCTAGTAATCAAATCCCCTCCATAAGGAGGGGAATCTTTCTTATTCGCTCAATACCTTCAAATTTTTCAACCCTGCTAGATACTTGTTTTCGAGCAACAGTTTTGGATTTGTTTCATTGTTAACATCCACAACAATCAAAGCACCATGCCCCTGCTTGAATGAATTGTGCAGATCATACACCATACCAATAACCACTACTTCGCCAGTAGTGACTTTGGCTCCAAAATCTGCAACTGCTAATTTAACCTGATTATTAACATTATGCACAATATTTGCGTTTAAGGAGTCATTTGGTTTTACAGACAAATAATCTAATTCTTTGCTTATATTTTTTGAAGCAGAACTATAATCTTGCATCGCTGCCTTGACCGCCCCGCATTCAGAGTGACCGACGATTAAAAGCAATTTTGATTTTAAATTATCAACTCCATACTCGACTGATCCGTAGGCAGTTTTTACTTGATTGCCAATGTTGCGAATCACAAATACGTTATCTACTGGGTCATAAATAATAGCTGCTAAATCAACGCGTGAATCTGAACACAATACTGCCGTCGTGCTAGGGGTCTGGTTAGTTAAACTTTCAGCAGATACTACATCATGAAATTTTTCTTGATATTGAACATTGTCATTCAATATTTCTTGCATTAAGCCTCTGATTCTATGTGTTTGGTCATCAACTGTTTTAGGATCAGGTTGTGCATGAAGCGAGTTAATGCTAAATAACATTAAGCACAATAAGTACTTAGACAATTTTTTCATAATTCACCTATTTGCTTGGAAATAAAATTAGAAACTATGTTAAGTTTAGGTCGAAATAACAACCAACTCAAAGCCATATTATAGTTATCAAGCTTGCTGTTATGTGTGGTTACATAACCTTTAACAAATTTTTACTATAATATAATTCACCTGCTTAGATGTTTTTTCTAATTAAGGACGAATTATATGATTCATTACTTTTTAATTTTTATTGTTCTAATTTTAATGCTGATTTCATTGGCAGTCAGCATCGCTATCGGTCGCAACATGGGTCGCACCCAACTTAAAAAACATGCTGAAAGTAAGTTAGAAATAATCGGTGTTGCAGAAAGTGCCGTATTTGGTCTCTTAGCATTATTAATAGCTTTTACATTTTCTGGCGCATACGAGCGCTATGAAAGCAGGAAAATGCATTTAATTGAGCAAGCAAATGTGTTTGAACGCGCATATGATTATATTGACTTACTCCCACAAGATATGCAACCCACCTTACGAAATGATTTTAGAGCCTACTTTGATGCTTACCTTCGTGCATACAATAATACACCGAACAAGAATCTAGTCGATAAGGATTTAGAATTAGCCGAAGCACTTGAAGAGAAAATCTGGCAAGATGGCGTAAAAGCTAGTGCTGAAGTAGCCAATAAATCATTAGCACAAGTTTATCTGCCTGGATTTATTGATATGTTTGAAGCAGCGCACACTGGCTATTATATAACTTTAGTCCATCCACCAATTATTATATTTGCCCTGCTGATTTCTTTAGCTATATTAGGGGCATTTCTAGTCGGTTATACTTCAGCAGAAAGTAAACATGATTGGCCATTACATTCGATATGTTATGTTCTATTAACTGCATTTACGATATACATAATTATCAACATGGAATATCCACGTCTAGGATTTATTGGTTTAAATAATTTTGACCATATCTTAATGATAGTTCGAGATAAAATGGGTTAAACAGCAAGATTGCCACCATCAAACAAATATTCTAACCACACATCTAATAATTTCTACTAGCGGAATAAGAGTAAATATTAGAGGCAAAAGTGGCAGTATAGAGATTATAAATAATTGTAAAACATTGCCAAAACCAAACGGCAAAACCTTCATATCTCGCGTAGCTTCAAAGCTATTTGACAGATCTGCCAATGATTGAATATCTTCAGCTTCTACTATAGATTTACTGGTAATCTTATCTAACCATCTAGTACTAAACATATTCACAAAATTGCTTGCCATAGCTGCATATTTATTTGTCCCTACTCTCTTCGCCTGTGCCATAGGCAATAAAAAAAACACTAATGGCGTTAAGACTAAGACCAGCAATAAGCCAATAATCCCTAGCATATCTATCTTAAAATCTAACAGATTTGCACCATCATGCCAAATGCGGTTAGTGATCATTCCAGAAAGTAATAGGGTATGCGCTAGAAGTAATGGCGCAAATGCAGCCACAGTATTTGTTAAGAAACCAAGACCTGCCGCACGATCAGGATGCAGAGAATTCAACTGTAAAGGTAAATGAGAAATCTGCCACAGCAATCTATACCAAATGAAGATGCGAAAATACCAACGCAACAATACGAATTGAAAAATTGGCAAGCTAATGAAAAAATACCAATAGCCAACCAAATTTAACTTAGCTTTACCATGAATAAGTGTTGCATACCAAGTAGGTCCGCTGTCAGAAGAAAATTCCAACCAAAACCAATGTCCGCAGCTCAAAACAAAAATAAGTAATAGGATTTCAATTATGGATGAATTTCGCAGCTGTATTGCAGAGGTCAAATAGCTATCAAATTTAGCCATCTCTTCCTTAAATATGATATCTCGACGCACGAATTGCGACAACATATCGCGTATGCGCTGATGAGCCACAAACTCAGCTGCTATCAAGAGTGTTAAAGCTCCAAGAAATCTGGCGTGCGTAGCTAAATCAAAAATAAATGGAATCTTAACGTCACTAAACGCAACACCATCAATCATCGCCAATAGAAATAATGGCAACCAAGTGATTATGGCGACTACTATAATCCGTCGCTTCCACAAATTGATTGGGGGGCTTGCAAGACCAGTTTTCAAATAAAATTGATATAGCGGTCCTCCCAAAACAATAGAGAACCCGGGATCCTTATCTAGAATGTTGTGTTTATTTTTCATTTGCATTTACAAATTATAGCTAATGGACATAAAGATACAAACACGTAATCTGTGGTACGCTAATACTTGTTTAGAACGAATAGGACAGATATATTCTGCCTTGCCAAATATTCAAGCCCGGCTGACCAACACTCAAGTATGCCACATTTGCTTCAGAATATAGTGATCGGGAAATTTGCAGACGCGCACCTATACGCGCTAACCCACTCCATGGTGACGGTGTTACTAATAATAAATTTCCAGTTAAAATCTGTCCATTATTTGGTCTT
>CAYPGU010000020.1:0-16946 GCA_964409995.1 uncultured Legionellaceae bacterium
AGCCGATATTCCGATATATCAAGCATATGTTGAATTGTTGATTGCTGTATGTAAACAATATGAAAATGTCTAACCTGTCTCTACGGGAAAGATTCCACCTACCCGAATCCAAGACCGTAACGGCCTCGCAAATAATTGCCGATACTAAAGATGCAGGTCTAATAAAGGTCGATACTGGGGAGACCAGTTCTACCCGGTACGCGAGGTACCTACCGTTTTGGGCCTAAAAGTGCTTAAACGCAAACCTAAAAATAGACCTTTAAAACAACAAAACCCTTATAAATCAATGGGTTAAGTGCTTAAACGCAAAACTGAGACTATAAATGACCGAAGAACAATTAGAAAAAGAAATGCTCGGCTGGCTATATGATGTTGGATATACACATATCTATGGCCCTGATATAGCTGTTGACGGCGATACGCCTGAACGTAATGATTACAGAGAAGTACTGTTAATAGAACGATTACGCCAGGCCATTCAACGTTTAAATCCTGATATACCCAAGTCTGCCCAAGATGATGCATTACAACAAGTGCGAGATTTAAACACCCCCGTTTTGTTATCTGCAAATCGTAATTTTCATAATTTATTGGTAAAGGGTGTTCCAGTAGAGTACCAAAAAGATGGTGAAACTCGCGGTGACCTTGTACGTTTAATTGATTTTGAGACCCCCACCAAAAATGAATTTTTGGCCATCAATCAATTTTCACTTAAGGGCGAAAAGTATAGCCGTCGTCCAGATATACTACTTTTTATCAATGGATTGCCTTTGGTTTTAATCGAATTAAAAAATCCTGCGGATGAAACAGCTGATCTCAATGCCGCATTTAAGCAAATAGAAACTTATAAAGAGCAAATCCCAGATATGTTTCAATACAACGAAATGCTGGTTATCTCCGATGGTAGTGATGCAAGCATGGGCTCACTATCAGCTAATTTAGAGCGTTATATGGCATGGCGAACTATTGACGGCATCAATGTTGATCCACTCGGCAAATTTCGTGAACTAGAAACGCTCACGTTAGGCATTTTGCCCCCAGCCAATTTATTGGATTATATTCGCTACTTTATTTTGTTTGAGGACGATGGCACTCTAACGAAAAAGATTGCTGGCTATCATCAATTTTACGCTGTACGTAAAGCGATTGAACAAGTTATAGTTGCTTCTCGGCCAGGTGGTAATAAGAAAGGTGGCGTGGTGTGGCATACTCAGGGTAGCGGAAAAAGTATTACTATGACTTGTTTCGCTGCGCGCGTCATGCGCGAACCTGCAATGGAAAATCCAACTATAGTGGTAATTACAGATCGTAATGATTTAGACGGACAATTATTTGGCGTATTTTCATTGTCACAAGAATTATTACGCGAACAGCCAGTGCAAGTAGAATCAAGGCAAGATCTACGTAGTAAATTAAATAATCGTCCATCAGGTGGCATAGTATTTACTACTATTCAAAAATTTATGCCTGGAGCAGATGAAGATACATTCCCCATATTATCAGAACGTCGTAACATTGTAGTGATTGCCGATGAAGCACATCGTACACAATATGGGTTTACAGCAGAACTTAAAGGCAAAGTAGGCCAAGAAAAATATGGTGTGGGTTATGCGCAGCATTTACGCGATGCATTACCCAACGCAACGTTTGTTGCGTTCACTGGAACACCTGTGTCAACAGAAGATCGCGATACTCGCGCAGTATTTGGCGATTACATACATATATACGATATGCAACAAGCCAAAGAAGATGGCGCAACAGTGCCTATCTATTACGAATCCCGCCTTGCCAAATTATCACTTAACGAAAACGAAGCGCTTACTCTGGATGAAGAAGTTGATGAATTAGCGGAAGATGAAGAGGATAGCGAACAGGCTAAGCTTAAATCACGCTGGGCAGCATTAGAAAAGATTGTCGGAGCTGAACCACGCATCAAGCAAGTAGCTGCAGATATTGTTTCGCACTTTGAGGAGCGCAGCAAGGCACAATCTGGTAAAGCAATGATCGTTGGCATGAGTCGAGATATTTGCGTACATTTATATGATGCAATAATTGCACTGCGTCCTAATTGGCATAACAGCGATCCTACCAAAGGCGCGATAAAAATTGTTATGACTGGTTCTGCTAGCGACAAACCATTACTCAGGCCACACATTTATCCTAAACAGACACGTAAAGACTTAGAACAACGCTTCAAAGATCCTGAAGATGAATTACGTTTGGTGATCGTGCGCGATATGTGGCTAACAGGTTTCGATGTACCATGTGCGCACACATTGTACATTGATAAACCAATGAAAAGCCATAATCTTATGCAGGCTATAGCTAGAGTAAATCGCGTGTTTAAGGATAAGCAAGGCGGTCTGGTAGTGGACTATATTGGCATAGCGAACGATTTAAAGAAAGCTTTGAAAGATTACACGGCCAGCCAAGGACGCGGTAAGCCTACCGTAGATGCGCATGAAGCATATGCAATCTTAGAAGAAAAACTTGATGTATTGCGTGGCATGTTGCATGGTTTTGATTACAGTAATTTTCTTAAGGGTGGGCACAGTTTATTAGCTAAAGCTGCAAATCATGTTTTAGGAATAAAGGATGGGAAACGACGTTTTGCAGATACAGCTCTTGCTATGTCCAAGGCGTTCACTTTATGTTGCACCTTAGATGAAGCTATGGCAGTACGCGAAGAAGTAGCATTCATGCAAGCTATAAAAGTGATCCTTACCAAACGAGATCTTAGTGCCAAGCGACGCACAGATGAAGAGCGTGAACTTGCTATACGGCAGATCATCAGCTCTGCGGTTGTATCTGATCAAGTGGTGGATATTTTTAACGCTGTTGGCCTAGATAAGCCAAATATTGGTATCTTGGATGATGAATTCCTTGAAGAAGTGCGGAATTTACCCGAGAAAAATTTAGCGGTGGAGCTGCTGGAACGGTTGCTAGAAAATGAAATTAAAACTAGATTTCTTACCAATGTGGTTCAAGAAAAGAAATTCTCTGAATTGTTGAACAACACCATTAAACGTTATCAAAACCGCGCTATTGAAACAGCTCAGGTTATGGAAGAGCTTTGTGACATGGCTAAGAAATTTAAAGAGGCTGTGCAGCGTGGTGAATCAGTTGGACTCAACGAAGATGAATTAGCATTTTATGACGCATTAGCTAATAATGAATCTTCCGTTAAAGAACTAGGTGATGCAACCCTTAAAAAAATTGCCCACGAATTAACGGAAAATTTGCGCAAAAATGTCAGCGTGGATTGGTCTGTGCGTGAAAGCGTACGTGCGAAATTGCGCTTGATGGTGAAGCGGATTTTACGCAAATATAAATATCCACCCGATCTAGAAGAAGCAGCGACAGAGTTGGTGTTGAGGCAGGCCGAGACTTTGAGTGCGAGCTGGAATTAAATTAGGTTTAAATCAGATATAAAGAGTGGCTGAGAAATCAGCCACTCTAGTGTTGAGTTGCGTTTTTTATTGAGAAACGTGAACGTTACCAACTTTAGGTGATGGTGTTATTTCAGAATATTCTGCTAGCCATGGGTTACTTTCAAACCAAGATTGCTTCAAAAAGTTAGATAGAGCCACCGTTAAATTTGAAACATCATAACCAATCAACCTGTAATCAATTCTTTCTATTTCAAATCCACGGGATGAAGTATAGACAGTCATGTGCATTGGCTCTTTAATAATTTCAACCTGTGTTTCAGTGCATCTGATTTTAACATCAATAAGATCAACACCCACTCCGTAAGTCTTCATACGTACTATCATTGATGAGTCTTGATCTTCGAGTACCGACCAATAAGTATCGTCACTCGTCAAAGCCATCCTGATTATTGAAGCAATACCAGCTGGATTAACTTTTTGCCCTGGTTTATTATCATGTAAAGGCTTAAATTGGTTAACATTAAAATGATCAACAACTTTAGCAACGCACTCATCAAGATTTTTGCAATTATTCATGCCAATCTCCATTAAATTACTATTCTTCCATGGAAAGAATTTGTACCACATGGAATAATCTACCGCTGGTACAACATTACGGCCGTTAATTTTAGATATATTAATGTTTTTTAATTTTTCAAGTGCAAATCGCAGCGATTTTAATAATTATTTTTTAATGCGTATCTTTAGACTTATTGCTGATCTTGTTACTATTTATAATCCATTTTGCGTGCTCAGTAGATACAAGTGCTTCTACTCTTTCAGCCAATCTTTTCCGAGCCTCTTCCTCAGGCAAATCATATTCCTGCGCCTTCGCTAGATATAGGAATTTTTCATGTTTTAATGCTTCACACGTAGATCTATAGGTAATCCAGTTATGTTGGTATTGCCAAATATGCTGCGCAGCCTCTAGTATAATTATTGCCGCTCCCAATAAGGCTACCATGAGTGGACACTTACTCGCTTCTATAGGAATCATTACAGCGCATGTAATCTCAAGGATCTTTAACCATTTAAACAGCCGCTGATTAAGCATGCTTTTTGAATCATACCAGCTTATTTGATCTTCTAAGCGCTGATAGCCAGAATCTACGTCGCCCACGCCGACTCCTGAATAAGCCTTGCTAGATGATTGTGATCCCATGCATAAAATCTCAAATTAAGGCGCTTTATCGGTGCAGGCAATGTAGCTCTCTCTACATCCTTTAAAGCCATAGCAATGATTGTATTGCCCTTTTTAATGCTTTCTTCTAATTCCCACTCAACCCATTTACTTTCATGCGTTGTTTCACTTATTAAGCAGACAGTCACACTTGAGCGGGCGATTTTTTCTTTGATTCGTTGTTTTATATATGCAGAATTTTGACTATCTATTGGAGTTTTAACAGATTCATCATAAAAGTCGAGATCGAAAGAGGGGTTTGCAGCAAGACCTCGCAATCCATTTATTCTTTCCTTATCTTCACTTTTGAAACTCAAGAAAACTCTTTTTTTCGTGGACTGCATGACTGAACTTCCTACTATGTTCCTACTAATTCTCTACCCTGAAAATCCCAGATCCGCGGATGTCTTGCAAACACTGGTGGGCCCGGGTGGACTCGAACCACCGACCAAAGGATTATGAGTCCTCTGCTCTAACCAACTGAGCTACGGGCCCCTGGGGGAAATGAACGGTAGATTATAGCATAACGATGATTTTAGGGAAGAAGCCCCTATCTGTTAGTTGTTTAGCTTGCAAGATAGGGTAATGTAAAATGTGCAGTCTCAAATATCCTCGCTCCACCCAGAGTCAAAGTCAAAGTTTGTGTTAATACGTAAGCATATCCACTATTTTTCGAGACAAACATCTGCATAGCTTGAGCTAGTAAATTACGTTTTTAAATCACAAAATTAAGATATAATAAAACCATTCCAGGAGGGATAAAATGCAAAAAATTCGTATAGTTACTATGCTCATTGCTCTGTGCTCTTCATTCAACTTATTAGCCTTAGAGACCGTAGCTAAGGTCGACTTACAAAAATACACTGGTAAATGGTACGAGATAGCGCGCTTCGAAAATTGGTTTGAAAAGGATTGTACTAATGTAACTGCGGAATACTCGCTGCTCGAAGAGCAAAATATCAAAGTAGTAAATTCTTGCTACCTAAAAACCCCCAACGGTAAATTTAAGCAAGCAGAAGGCGTGGCCTGGGTGGTTGATCCTGCCACAAATGCGAAACTAAAAGTGAGCTTTTTGCCGAATTACTTGAGCTGGTTTGATAAAGTTTTTGCCGGGGACTATTGGATTTTAAAGCTGGCGCCAGATTACTCCGTAGTGCTAGTGGGCGAGCCATCCTTAGAGTATTTATGGATCTTAAGCCGCAATCCAGTTATCGACGAAAAAATCTACGCCGAATATGTAGATAGCGCCAAAGAACTTGGTTTTGCTACAGAAAAACTCCATCGCACAACTCAAGAATGGCAGAAGAAAGAATAAGCTGCGCGCTTATTCGTCTTCTTCCAAGAATGATTTCAATTGCTCGGCACGACTTGGCTGGCGCAATTTACGCAACGCTTTAGCTTCGATCTGACGAATACGTTCACGCGTTACATCAAATTGTTTACCAACTTCTTCGAGCGTGTGATCCGTATTCATATCGATACCAAAACGCATACGTAATACTTTAGCTTCACGTGGCGTTAAGCCTTCGAGAATCAAGCGGGTGCATTCGCGCAAACCTTCAGCAGTAGCGGCTTCCAGCGGCGACATGGCGGAAACATCTTCAATGAAATCACCTAAACGTGAATCTTCGTCATCGCCAATAATGGTTTCCATCGAAATCGGTTCTTTAGCAATCTTCATGGTTTTACGGATTTTATCTTCCGGTAAGCCCATTACTTTGGCTAATTCTTCTGGCGTTGGTTCACGACCCATTTCTTGTAACATTTGGCGCGCAACGCGATTTAATTTGTTAATTGTTTCAATCATATGCACTGGAATACGAATCGTACGTGCTTGATCCGCAATCGAACGCGTAATCGCTTGGCGAATCCACCAAGTTGCATAAGTCGAGAACTTATAACCACGACGATATTCAAATTTATCGACCGCTTTCATCAAGCCAATATTACCTTCTTGAATCAAATCCAAGAATTGCAAACCGCGATTGGTGTATTTTTTGGCAATCGAAATTACCAAGCGTAAATTCGCTTCGACCATTTCTTTTTTAGCACGCTTCGCTTTCGCTTCACTGATCGACATGCGACGGTTCAATTCTTTAACTTCAGCAATGGTTAAACCAGTTTGCTTTTCCATCTCTTGCATTTTCTTTTGCAAGGCAATAATTTCGTCTTTACATGCTGCCATGTGTTCAGCATACGGCACGTGTTTCAAATGCTGATTGATCCATTTCAAATTGGTCTCGTAACCAGGAAAGGACGTAATAAACAATTGTTTGGGCATTTTGCCCTTTTTGACACAGATGTGCATGGCTTCGCGTTCTGCAACACGGACATTTTCTAATAAGTCCCGCATCACGCCAATCAAAGCATCAAATACACGCGGCACAAATTTAAAGCGCATTAACATCTCACCTAAATCGACATAAGCCTTTTTGGTGTTGTCATGGGCGCGGCCATATTTGCTTTCTATCGCAAGGGTTTCATTAATTAAAATTTGTAATGCATTAAAGCGGGTTAATATTTCTTCAATTGCGACACTGGTAGAACCTTCGCCATCCTCATCTTCTTCACCGCCAAGAGCCACTTCCAATTCTGCAATTTCTTCCGGTGGGATCTCTTCTTCTTCATCTTCGGCAGTTTCATCAAAGTCTTCATTGCCAGCATTAGGATCATAATTATCATAATCAACAAAACCATTGATTACTTCATTAAAACGCAATTCGCTATTTTTAACTTTTTCTAAATCAACTAATAATAACTGCAAGCTTTGCGGATATTGCGCCAGAGTTAGAGTGACATCACGCACCCCCTCCTCAATACGCTTCGCAATCGCAATTTCGCCCTTACGCGTCAATAGTTCAACGGTACCCATTTCGCGCATGTACATACGTACAGGATCAGTGGTACGACCGAAATCACCGCCGGAGCTAACCAAAGCCACTGCTTCTTCAACATCATCTTCATTGATTTCGATTTCGGCATCTTCAGTAAGACTTACCTCAGCTTCGCTGTCCATCTCATAAACAGCGATATCTAAGTCAGAAAGCATCTGAATTAGACCTTCTATCTGCTCAGAGTCAAAACCTTCTGGCAAATATTCCGTCATATCTGTAGGGGTAAGGCCACCTTTACGTCGCCCTAGGGCAATCAGATTTTTTATTTGTTCGGCCTGTTCATCCCGATCTGTGTAACTCATGTGCAATCTCTATATATAGTTAATCGTCTAAGCAGTACAGGAAATACGAGTGGTGATTTTAACCTGTACTAGTCTATTTATCTAGTAATTTAATCCGTTGTCTTACCTTTTTCTTGTAACATTTGCTGTAACAACAATTTATCTTCTGGTGATAGGACATTTTCCTTTGCTTTTAGCAGCAAATCATCCAAAATCAGGTCCTTTTCGCGACGCCGCAATAGGGCCAAAGCCCCTAAAAATTCTTGGGTCAGACCGGCTATCGGCACGATGCGGGCTATCCCACGCAACTGCGCTATATCGAAATTATGCTCTAAATCGGTCGGCAGGGCCGCCATAATTTGATCTTCTGTTGCCAGTGGGTTGTTGCGCAAGATGTCACAGACCGCGCAAAATAAAGCACTGCCAGCAATATCCAAACTCGCCAAATTAGTTAAATCTGGCACTTGATTCAACAAGGTTCGATCTTCCAACAACAAAGCTAAGGCACGCATTGCTGGAGAAATCAGGCCTATTGATTTAACACTCTTCCTTTTGGTCACGATTGTTTGGGTCAATTCTGCGCGTCTGCTGCTTGGTGCAGATTTGGTTTTGCCCTGTAACATATCAGGATCAACATCAATTATACGCCCCAAGCGATCAAACAACATCGCTTGCAAAAGACCTGCCGGCATTTTTTGCAAATATTGTTTCACTTGATTTGCATACTGCACGCGTCCATCAATATGTTGCAAGTCTACTTGTTTGCTTAAGGTGGCAAACAAGAAATCTGGCAAGGACGCCGCGCGTTTTATTTCTGTCTGCAAGGCCTCAGCGCCAAACTTGCGCACAAATGAATCTGGATCTTCATTATTTTTTAAAATCAAAAACTTTATTCGATGCTGATCGTCAAGTAAAGGTAAGCATAACTCTAACGAACGCCAAGCTGCTTTTTTACCAGCCACATCACCATCAAAACAAAACACTATTTCCGGTGTGGTTTTGAATAAGAATTGTATATGCTGTTCGGTACATGCAGTGCCTAAGGTTGCAACCACATTCGTGATGCCAGCTTGTGCCACCGACACCACGTCCATATATCCTTCAACCACTAAGACAAATTTTTGTTGTTGAATACTGGTTCGCGCTTCATAAAAGCCATACAATTCTTGGCTCTTATTAAATAAAACTGTTTCTGGTGAATTCAAATATTTGGGTTCATCTTTTTTATCAATTACACGCCCACCAAAACCGATCACTTTGCCGCGCCGATTACGGATTGGAAACATAATACGATTGCGAAAACGATCATAATATTTATTTGCATCGCGCTGCACAAATAATCCGGCCTTCACACCTATATCTTTGTCTTCGCTAGTCTTGGCAACACCATTTAATAAATTATCCCAGCCTGGCGGCGCAAAACCTAAACCAAAATTTTTGGCGGTTAGGCCAGTTATGCCTCGATCTTTAAGATATTTTACTGCGTGTTGTGCCACTTCTTGCTGCCGTAATTGCTGTTCAAAAAATTTACTCGCATCATTTAAAATAGTATAGATCAAATTATATTCTTTAGATTGCGGGTCTTTATCTAAAGTTGGCATTTGCATACCAACTTGTCCGGCTAACTGCTCAACCGCCTCCACAAAAGTCAACGCTTTATGTTCAATTAAAAATTGAATTGCATCACCGCTAACGCCACAACCAAAGCAATGATAAAATTGTTTAGTTTGGTTTACTGAAAAAGATGGAGTTTTTTCGTTATGGAACGGGCAACAGGCGACAAAGTTAGCACCTGCTTTGCGTAAGCTAACATAAGAACCAATTAGCTCCACAATATCAACTCTATTTAATAGAGCTTGAATAAATTCTTCTGGAATTCGTCCTGAAGTATCAACCACATGCTAACTCCGTATTAAGCGGACAACTGTGATTTTATTAATTTACTAACCTCGCCCATGTCAGCTCTCCCCTGCAATTGCGGTTTTAAGATTGCCATGACTGAACCCATATCCTTGGCTGTTTTCGCACCGGACTGGTTGATTGCGGCGGCTACTAAAGTTTGCACTTCTTCAGCTGATAGCGCTGCCGGCATAAACTCTTGTAATACTGTTAGTTCAAATTGTTCTTGCTCGACCAAATCATGACGATTGGCGGCTTGGAATTGCTGAATTGAATCGCGACGCTGCTTGACCATCTTATCGAGGATTTGCAAAGCAATTTCGTCGGTAATTGTGATACGTTCATCAACTTCTTTCTGCTTGAACGCAGAAGTGATAAGGCGAATCGTGCCAAGGCGCTGCTTTTGTTGCGCGCGCATGGCATCTTTCATAGCTTCATCAATTATTTGCTTGATACTGCTAGACATTAGAGCCCCTATAGACTTTTAGTGACGACGGTCTCTAGAATTTTCTTCAAACATTAGCTTCTCGCGGGATAGCTTTTTGAGCCATCTCTTTTTCGCTGCAGCTATACGTCTTTGTTTTTGAACTGAACCCTTTTGATGAAAAGCACGACTACGTAGCTCTTTAGGAATACCAGCCTTTTCAACAGCACGTTTGAAACGACGCATCGCTAAGTCAAACGGTTCATTCTCTTTTACTCTAACGCTTGGCATGAAAGATAACACCCCTTTAAAAATATTTACTAGCTAACTTACAGAACCTAGGTGGCCTGAGTTGCTAATTGTAAGACAATTTCCCAAGAAAGCAAGCCTTTAACCTCAGTTCCCAATAAATCCTGTTAGTTTTGATACGTATATGGTATAAAATTTTTTAAAAATAAAGTAGAACGCATGTATATTCTCGGTATTGAAACATCCTGTGACGACTCTGGCGTGGCTATATATAGTAGCGAACACGGCTTGCTCGCGCATGCCTTACATAGCCAAATTCAAACTCATGCCAAATATGGCGGCGTTGTGCCAGAACTAGCCTCGCGCGATCACATCCGCCATTTAGTGCCCTTGCTTGAGCAAGTGTTAAAAGCTGCTAAATGCCAACCAGAGCAAATAACTGCAATTGCGTATACGCAAGGACCTGGCCTAATTGGTGCACTACTAGTTGGAGCTACTTTTGCTAAGTCGTTAGCCTATGCGTGGAACATACCAGCTATTGGGATCCATCATATGGAAGGGCATTTATTGGCAGCCTTCCTAGATCAGAATCACCCGCAATTTCCATTTTTAGCCTTATTAGTATCTGGCGGGCATACACAAATTATCCAGGTTGATGGTATTGGCCAATATACTGTACTTGGAGAATCCTTAGATGATGCCGCAGGTGAAGCATTTGATAAAACTGCCAAGTTATTAGGTTTAGAATATCCAGGTGGACCATTACTTGCAAAACTAGCAGAACAAGGCACCCCCGGTAAATTTAATTTTCCGCGCCCAATGTTAGACCGCCCTGGTTTGGATTTTAGTTTCAGCGGTTTAAAAACTCATGCTTTGCATACAATTAAAGCTATCAAGTTAAACGCACAAAATAAGGCTGATATTGCCTGGGCTTTTGAAGACGCAATCGTTGATACTTTAATCAAAAAATGTGCTCGCGCAATTCTGCAAACGAATATTCATTCTTTAGTTATTGCTGGAGGAGTTGGTGCCAATAAAACTCTACGCCATCGCTTAACAGAATTTGCCGCTGCTAATAATGTGCGCGTTTACTATCCGGAATTAGAATTCTGCACTGATAACGGCGCGATGATTGCTTATGCTGGATATGAGCGCTTCAAGCACGGTCAACAAGATCCAACTTTAGAGATTAATGTAAAGCCACGCTGGCCAATGCCTCTTCAGCCTTCTGCTGGTGAAAAAGCAATTTGACTTAAATCCATCTGTTTATAATACTTATCGCGCCACGGGAAATGCGGCAAAGTAGTTAGCATAAATTCACGCAACTTGACGAATGGATATGAATTGCTTAATTTATATTGCAAACGTCCAGCATAAGAATATTTAAAAATATCGGCATCTTTAGTTAAATAATCAGAGCCAGCTTTGCGATACGTGTTCAAAATATAATTTTCGCGCGCAAATCGATAGGTAAGTAATTTAATTTTTTCTCTATGTTTGAAAGCAAGGATGCCTAGAATTGCTTGGTCAGGTTTATGTTCAACCAAACATGAATATTCTGGTTTACCATCTTGAACATTATCTAACAAGTATTCTTTCACCTCACACGCTGCTAGCCACTCCTTGATAAAAGCTCTACTGGTTGGAGTATTTTTTAAGATCAAAAAACCACTTAATTCATTTAAACCTTGGCGACATTCTTTGCTAGTACATCCCATGCCATCTAAAGTTGCGCGCTGGCTTTCCTGCTCTCGGGTAAATGATGGATGTTGCAAAATCAATATATCAGTAGATTGCATTAGATTAATCAAATCCAGCACTGGACGAATAAAAACATAATTTACATCACTATAAATTAATATAGCGTCTTCTGGCATGTTATTTAAAGTTTGCAATATAAGCCATGGCTTCCACAACCAATAACCGACGCCTTTTTTTTGTGCCAATATATCAGCATTCTTAGCAACAAAGGCTGGATCTAAATGTTCTGAACGATAACTAAAAACAAAATCTATACCTTTATTAATTGAAGATTCATTTAAAGCATTCTGATTGCGAAAATATATCTCATCCCCGTCAGCATACGACATTAAATATACTTTAGGTTTATTAGCTGGATATACGTATAAAGCTTGTGAAGAAATATCATGACTTAATAGAATAATGTATTGCACGGTAACGATCATAACTAGAACAATTATCAAACACCAAGGAAGAATTTTTTTTATTTTCACAGCATACTCGCTAGTCTATCTAGATTTTATTTTCTTTACCTAACCAAAGACGACGTATATTTTCTTTGTGCCGCCATAACAACAAAATACTCATGGCGACTATCGCTAAAACTATTGTTGGATTATACAGCAAGAACCAAGCAATGAACGGTGCACATATCGTTGCAACGATTGCGCCCAGCGAAGAAATACGTGTGATTAAAATTACCAACGCCCAAATTGAAATTAGGATTAACCCTAACAACCAATACAAACCTAGAAAAGCACCCATTGCAGTTGCTACGCCTTTACCGCCTTTAAAACCAAAAAAGATTGGAAAAATATGACCGATTAAAGCTGCCAACATTACGCCAGCGATAACCCAAGCTGGCAGGCCAAATTGTACGGCAAGTAGGGTTGGTAAAAATCCTTTGCAGCCATCGCCTAGCAGAGTTACTATAGCAGGTAGTTTACCGCCAATACGTAAAACATTAGTAGCGCCTGGGTTATTGGAACCCTTGCTACGTGGATCGGGTAATTGGCATATTTTACACACGATAATGGCGCTTGATAATGAGCCAATTAAATATGCACACAAAATAAAAGCGATATTAATATACATAGTTTTTAAAGTAATTAGGCAAACAAAAGTTGATTCAAGATAGCATAAATCTCCACAACAAGATAGATAGTATGGCCTTAGCGCACAGTCAACGACTTGTGCAGATCATTCAGCAATCAATTGCTACTCATGGCGGTAAAATTAATTTTGCTGAATTCATGCAGCAAGCATTATATGCACCAGGTCTCGGCTACTATAGTAATGGCTCACAAAAATTTGGCGCGCACGGCGATTTTATTACTGCTCCTGAGCTTGGTACTTTATTTGCAAAATGTTTGGCCGCTCAACTACAACAAATACTTGCCTTACTCGAGAGCAATGTAATTTTAGAAATTGGTGCAGGCTCTGGTAAACTTGCTGGCGATGTATGTCGAGCTCTAGCCGCCACCGGGCTGCAACTCGATACATATTATATTTTGGAGTTAAGCTCGGAACTTCAACAACGTCAACAACAATATTTGCAAAACAAATTTCCTGAGTTTTATAGTAAATTTATTTGGGTGCAAACTCTGCCTAAATCCTTAGATTGTGTAATAGTTGCTAACGAAGTCATCGATGCCATGCCAGTACGGCGTTTCGCTTGGATCGAAAATAAATTGCAAGAATTTTTTGTTACCTGCCAAGACAAGGAATTTAACTTAAGTTTAGCTCATCCGACCCAAGAATTAGTTCTAGCTTTTTCGCAAAGC
Source organism: uncultured Legionellaceae bacterium (assembly GCA_964409995.1). Classification (GTDB taxonomy): domain Bacteria; phylum Pseudomonadota; class Gammaproteobacteria; order UBA6186; family Azoamicaceae; genus JAGVLG01. The sequence continues at coordinate 13,883 of CAYPGU010000020.1, forward strand.
AATCTGATCGAGCAATTAGATTTTTCTCCTCAACCTTATGTATCGGAAATTAATTTATGGCTATGGCCTTGGATTAAGAGCTTATCAACCTGTGTAAATCGCGGAGCGGTTTTATTATTTGATTATGGTTTTAGTCGCAGTGAATATTATCATCCGCAACGCAACACTGGGACCTTAATGTGCCATTACCAACAGCATTGTCATCCTGATCCATTTTTTTACCCGGGCTTACAGGATATAACTGCGCACGTAGATTTCACTGCGGTTGCGGAAGCTGCCAGTGCAAATGATTTTGATCTTGCAGGCTTTACTAATCAAGCCAGTTTTTTAATTAATTGTGGGTTGGGTAATTTTGCGTCACAGCAAACAAGTCGAGAAGTTAACACCTTAAGTTCACCTGCTGAAATGGGTGAATTGTTCAAAGCAATGTTATTGACTAAAAATTTGGATTTGATGGCTACAGGGTTTAGCCAATTTGATAAATTACATACTCTTTAGCTTAGCCGCAAACTATAGCTGCATCTTCACGCATACACTGCACACTAGCTAACATACCGACTTGATCGAGCAGATGTTGAAAATCTACTTCCAAATTAGCTTTTTCTTGCTTTTCTTTCTGCAACTTCGCTTCTAATTCATGTAAACGACGATTTTGTGCCACGATCATCTTAGCCATCTCTTCTATTTGAGACAAAGGCGCAACTTTTAACCGCATCATATCCATGTTTTGCATTTATTTAATTCCTAAAATGACTAACCGCTCTTGAGAATGATCATGACCAGTTATGAGATGTCTTTCAAGACTATTATGACCGACTTTATATGCGAGATATTCCATTCGTTGGGTGGGAGATTGCTTACAAATGTTAACTTAAACTAGGTAAATAGATATTTTGGCAGGATTTGGGCATTTGTCTGAGTACGTCTTAACAAAGTAGCACAGTCGCACAACGGAATGCAAGAGCTAATTTTTTCACTTGAGCCATAGTAATGGACATGGTATAGCTAACAGCAGATTTAAACTTATGAGGTGAATCGATGCGCGTGTTTAATGTTGTTTATGCCGCAGTTGCTGCATTTCTTCTCAGCGATGTAACCAACGCGATGGCTAAAGCTAAATGTGAAAAACCAACTGGGGATTATATAAATAGCTGCGAAAATATTCGCGTTAATGAATTACAAAATGCAACCTCTGCTTGTACCTTAACCGCTGATTGTGCTCCGCTAAATAGAAGTATTAATCCTATCTATAATGAAGCTTTTTATCCGCAAGGTGTAATCTTTACTGGCGTTAGGAATGAAAACGGAACCTTGTACCATAATGCAAAGCCTTGGAGCAACCAAGAAATCTGCGCTCAAATTACAGAAAAACCAGCTCCAAACGGAGCTGACATGAATGTTATACAACAAAGATTGGCGATGGCTGGCACTGTAGTAGCCCTTGGATTATTTCTGTAAATATTGCTTGATCGCGAGTTGACGCTCGCGATCTATTGCTTGACCCAGCTTTGCACCAACAAATCCTTTCTCAATTAAAGCTTGTACATCGACACTTTGCGCCGCTTTAAAGGCATTACGAATAATTTCACCCGCTGGATATGGATTATCTTGCATGCCAGCCCTACCTGTTGCATCTGATTGACAAGCTAATAAATAATCCTCGACCATTTCTGGTTTGCGAAAGCCATCTAAGCCCTGCAACAATTTTAATATTGTCTCAGGACGTAACTCGCTAGCACGATGCGCATGCAAATGCCATTTCGCAACTTTAATTGCCAAATCTTTAAACGAATTTGGTACGCGGTATTTATTACACCAATCTTGAATTGGTTTGATACCACGTTCTTCATGGCCTTTGTGCGAAGGTAATTCATCTTTGGGTGTTAAGCCTTTGCCTAGATCATGACAAACCACAGCAAAGCGTACTTCTGGCTTGGACGATAGTTTTACCGCTTGTTGCAGCGCCATCATCACATGAATACCAGTATCAATTTCTGGATGATATTGGGCTTTTTGATCAACACCCCATAAATTATCTAACGCCGGGAAAATTCGCGCTAAAGCGCCACATTCACGCAAGGTTAAAAAAAACACTTCCGGAGAATCTTCTTGTAATGCACTGAGCATTTCTTGCCATACCCGTTCGGGTACTAATGCATCCACTTCACCCGCAGTAACCATTTCGCGCATTAAAGCCATAGTTTCTGGTGCGATGCTAAAGCCTAATTTTGCATAGCGTGCAGCAAAGCGAGCAATACGTAAAATACGCACCGGATCTTCAGCAAAGGCCGGAGATACATGGCGTAAAATTTTATTTTTTAAATCCTGCCTTCCACCATGTGGATCAATTATTTCAGCATGAATATTTTTAGCCATTGCATTAATCGTTAAATCGCGGCGCAGCAAATCATCCTCTAGCGTCACCGAGGGGTCTACGCTCCAAGTAAAACCATAGTAACCTGGGCCACTTTTGCGTTCGGTGCGCGCCAAGGCATACTCTTCTTTGGTTTCTGGATGCAAAAACACTGGAAAATCTTTGCCAACTTGCATATAACCAAGTTGCAACATTTGCTCTGGAGTTGCACCAACTACCACCCAATCGTGATCTTGTACCGGCAAACCCAACAATTCATCGCGTACAGAACCACCAACTAAATATACTTGCATGCTTAACGCTCTTTTATGCCTAAATAATAAAATACATGTCCAGCTTTAGCCTCGCGCCACAGCGTCCAATTTGTGGGCAATTCTTCCGGCTGTATAGCTTGGCCTTGCTCAAAATAAATCAGACTGTTTACATGCACAATTTTTCGTTCTTCCAGTAAGTGTAGTACTTTAGCCACTAGATTATTTTTATATGGGGGATCAACAAAAACAATATCTGCGGCAAACTCATTCTGTTGCAACCAAGTTAAAACATCCTGCCGACGAATCTCATAGCCTTCGGCTTGCAAAAGTTGTTTATTTTGCGTTATCTGCTGCACATTTTCCGCATCATTATCTAGAGCCAACACAGATTTTGCGCCTCGCGACAAGGCCTCAAAGCCTAATACACCGCTGCCAG
>CAYPGU010000021.1:0-16841 GCA_964409995.1 uncultured Legionellaceae bacterium
CCTACCCCATGCAATACATACTCATGCGCTACTAAATCCAACCAGGCAAAAACCTCAAAGATGCGAGAACATGTGGCAGAATGAATCTTATTTAAACTTGGGTATTCATAAAGAGCAAACTTAACATTAGATGAGCCAGCATTAATAATTAGAATTGCTGAGATTGAATTACTCATTGCAGTTTTCTCTGTTGCAAGTATAAAACTGCCATCGCACAAGAAGCCATTCTGGATGTGACATCATCACTACGACTAGTTAGAATGATTGGCACTTTTGCACCAAGGATTATGCCTGCTGATTCAGCTCCGGATAGGAACACCATTTGCTTATATAACATATTGCCAGACTCCAAGTCCGGCACCACAATAATATCAGCATCCCCCGCCACTGGTGACACAAAGTCCTTTATTTTTGCTGACTCGGGTGAAATTGCTAAATCAAAAGCTAATGGTCCGTCAATAATGCCACCTGTAATTTGATTACGATCTGCCATTTTACACAAAGCTGTTGCATCTAAAGTAGAAGGGATTTGACTGTCAACATTTTCAGTAGCAGAAACTATTGCTACTTTAGGCACACCAAGCCCAAGGCCGACAAACAAATCAATCGCATTTTGTGTAATGTCTTTCTTAGCTGCCAGATCAGGAAATATATTTACTACTGCATCGGTAACGAATAACGGCTTGTGGTAGTATGGAACCTCCATGGCGAATACATGGCTGATTCTACGCCCAGTTCTTAGGCCACGATCCTTTTTAACAACTTCGTGCAGCAGCTCTTCGGTATGAATTTTACCTTTCATTAAGGCAGCAACTTTACCATTATTTGCCAACTCAACAGCCTTTTCTGCTGAATTAACACTATGTTTAGTTTCTACGATTTCATATTTCGATATGTCGATATTTGATTCTTTAGCAGCTGCTAATATTTTATCTTTGGGGCCAACTAAAACTGGTATAATCAAGCCTGCCTTAGCTGACTCTATCGCACCGTTCAATGATGGTGCATCTGTAGGATGTACAACTGCTGTTAGCATAGGCTTATATGCAGCAGCAGAACTAATTAAGCGACAATACCAATCAGTGCAGTTTTTTTGTGCAGTTTTTACTAGCTGATTTGATCCTGACATACTTTATCCTTTAGATGCTATATGGAGAATTTTTCGAACCTATGGCACCCAAAGGCATACGGCGTGGCTTTTTATTAGGATTATTGTTTTCTTGAGCGGCAGTATTGCGTTTGCTTCTGCCTAACAAATTTTGCACCTTATTCCACAAGCTATCTAGCATATTCCAAACATATGATAAGTGTTTATATGCTGTGTCTTTAAAGCCAGCAAACTTGTCTGTGACATAACTAGTTTTTTCAGCTTTAACATCGTTAACGTATGTGAACATCTCAGAGACATAACTTGCCAAATTATATATTTTTTTAACCGCCTTGAATGGATCTCTTTCGCGTCGAATTTCTTCTGCTTGCTCGCCTACTTCGGCAACAAATTCCTGTGCAAAATCAAATGTATTAGATGAAGATGTTATAACATTGCTCATCATCCCATAAACTGCATCAGCAGCCTGTTGAATAGGATAACTTAATTCGCGCAATACATTAAATGTATCATCCTTAACATCAACTACTTTTTGCTTAATACTTTCCTTTTTGCTTTTTTCTATCTTAGCAGCTTGCGTTGCGATTGCTTTTGCCCGCTCAGCCAAGAACTCTTGTATCTGCTCAACTTCACGTTCTTTATTCGTTTTAATTTCGGTCTGCGCGAACAAGCGTCGATTTATTGTTTGCACCATGAGCAAGCGATCAGTTACATTTAGCAAATTTCTCATTGGCGGCGGTGGCGGCGTTTTGGACGGCATGCCTACTTCACTTAAAATTTCACGCTGCTTTGCAATTTGATTATGTAATATTTTTAGCAAATCGTAATTATGCGCAAAAGCTAAAAGATCATATTTTGCTTGCAGGATTGCTAATAACGAATCTCTCTCTTGTGCTGTCGATCTGCTGTTTCCATCTAGCATAGCAAAGCGAGCTAAACCTTTGGTTATCTCAGGTAGAACATTCGAGTTCGGCTTAGATCTTGTGACACCAAACGCGTTGGCAATGTTTGTTTCATTTACTTCAAGCTCATGTAATATTATTACAAAATGCTTTAACAGTGGGTCAAGCTTTTCTAACTCTTTTTTCAAAGCTCTAATATCTTCATCTATATATTGTTCTTCAGAAATTTCTTGCTTTAATATTTTTGTCGCTTGTTCTAATAGCCTGCTGCGATATGAATTGTTTTTTGCGCGTGCGAATGAATTTTTGACTTGTGACAAATTCGGCACGTTAATATTATTTGCATACTCATAAATTATACTCACCATGTCAAAATTTATAGTACTGCCAAACGGAATGGCTTCAGAGTACGCATCAAAATTTGCTTCCTGAAATATTCGATATTCTGCTAACGCCCTTTCCTCATCCGCACAATAAGCTTCAAATGCTGCTATAGCTCGTAAAACATCGCTAGCTGTAGCTGTAACATTTGGTTCTTCATGTTGAGAAATAAAGGCAAGTAGCTGTGCATCGCTAGCTTGCTCTAGGCTGTCAAGATTTAAGCTCGGCATAATGTCTACCCTTACCGTTTTATCATATATAAGGATAGATAATTTGGCAGTGAGATATTATGAGAATCTGTTTTTTTGTACAGAGATCAGGTGGTAAAATCGACGCCAACGTATGAGCTAGCGTCAATCTTATCTATGATACTTCTTGGGCTTCCAAAAACATAGCTTTGGATAAAGAACTAAAGAAGTCTTGATATGGTTTTGGTTCATTAACCGGCTGGATACCATACTGAGCGTTTGCGCGCACAATTAACTGTCCAGCTCCGCGTGGACGTATGCTTACTGTCATTTGCAAAGGTGTGTTATATGCAAATTTAGTTGCAGAAACAGTGCCCAAGGCATCATCCGCTTTATCAATAACAAAGTCTAAATCTTGCAATGTAGCAATAACCGTACGCATGGTCTGATTTCTGTTACTGGTATCAAAGGCTCTGGATTGATAGCTGCGCATTTGTACTTGGCTTTGCTTATTGCCATTATCCAATACGCTATTAGCATTTGAATAACACGCACTTAAGCTTAGAGCCATGACGCAGATTGATCCGGCTTTAATAAAATTTAAATTTTTCATATCTTATGCGCCTCTAAAAATACAGATTTAGAAAGTTTTTCGAAAAATCCTGTGTACAACTCCTTTTCATGTACACTTTCCAATTTAACCAAATTGCCTTCCATATCAGTTACTTCGCGTTGGAAATTTACTCGTACAGTAGTATCTTTTTTGGATTTATCTGGGATGGTCACTAATGATACGCGAATTTTATGCGTCTGCTCTATTCCTCTTAATGTACCAGTGCCAGCTAAAATATTTAAAGCTACCAATGTATAACGTTGCGCGCGGTTATCAATTTCACGCACCTTGGATCCGACAATTACTCCAAGCTTAGAATCTGATTCATTGATCATAAAGCCCATATCCTGCAAAACTTCCATGCTTGCACTTAGCATATTTGGTTCATCTAAAGTTGAAAATTTTCTTGATTGTAATTCACGATTTTGCATACTGTCTGGACTTAGTTGCAAAGCAGTGTCGGGACAACTGCCTTGACAACCAATTAATGCCATCGAAATAAGCATAACCAACATTACTTTTGTTGATTGTTTTGTCATGTTTTAAACTCTTAGAAACTAGAATTATGATAAGCAAAATCACGCACTTTGCTTTGTGGATCAAATTTCACAATCACAGTTAGTGTTCTTTGTTGAGTGCTTTTTGCACCGGTTGATTTGTTGTATGAACCACCCGGGCCACCAGCAACATTACCGCCAAAGCCCAAAACTAAAGCCCCTACCCCACCAGAAGTAGTTGAATATACTGTTTCAGTTGCGATTTTGTCATACACCCATTGTTCACGACGTTGATCATCTGTAGTGACGATGTTTGGCGATCCTAGCGCAGCGACTACATCTGCAGAGCTCATACCAATTTTGATTTCACGTTGTACTTTACCAACAGAGATTCGGTCAGAATCATTTGCACGAACTTGATTTGCATGTTGGCTAGCTGGAGTACATGCCGTTAAAGAAATACAGGCTAATAATAATAGGCTCTTAATTTTCATCTAATTTACCCTTAGTTAACAGACGAGTTTCTGCCCAGGTATCCTATCAGGGCAGACTCTTTTGTCAAGTCGAGTAATTAGATTAAACGTCGTGCATATCGGCTCATGATAATAAGAGAGCCACCAAAAATTATAAAGTTAATTCCAATTAAAATTCCTAAGAACCATACGCCAGAAACTGGCCATCCGGCAAAAATCAGTCCAGCTAAAACCAACGTAATAATCCCACTTAGAAGCATCCATACCCAGCCGCTAAAGGGTGCATAAACAGTAGAAATGAATATCTCTAGACAACCCTCAATTAAAAGAAATACAGCTACTATACCGGCCAATACCATTAAACTTGCCTCTGGCCAGAACATAATCAAAACACCTGCAATAATTGAAGCTAAAGCGCTGATGTAGCTAACCCCACGCCAATGTAGATTTTTGCTAACCCAGACTTGAAATAATCCTGCTAAAACCAACAAAATACCCAATAATATGGCAAATAACTCTGCCACAAAGCCAGGCACAATTAGTGCAATAACACCTAAAATCACAAATATTAGACCTTGTATAAAATAGTGTTTATTATTATCCCGCAAGCTCTGTTCAATTAATTTGCCATTAGCCATCATTTTCCCCTAAATAGTGAATATGCACTAGTTTAAAAAGTATAATTATGTTTCCATCTCTAATAATATCGAAGAATAGCACAAAGTTTGACAATTGACTTGCTTATTGATACAATGCCGCCTACGAACTAGGAGTATTCTCTATGGCTGAAGAAGTTTTGAATGCGTATCAACAAAACAAAGCGTCCCATGACGCAGCCGTTATTGATCTAATAGTAAGTATCCCAAAACAGACTCCACAAGATTTTAGCTTAGTTGCTGCTGAACTAAATAAATTTTCTAGTTTAATAGAATTCTTTAGTTTGGATCTGCAGGCTTTAATTAGCAAAATTAAACTAGTAGATATAGATCCAAGATTCCCCAAAATTCAATCCATAAAAAATTATTTGCTGGATGTCGTTGACCCAGACCTAAAGCCAGAAGCAGATCCATATTGCTTTGAATTCTGTGATGCTGCAAAAGTGCAATTTATACATATGCTAGTGAAGGCTACACAGGCTGAAGTGGTAAGATTAAATAATTCAAGCGAAAGTGATAGATTAGAAAGCATCAAAACAAAAGAGCAAGAGTGCGTGCTTGATGCAAAATTTCAAATAAACAACATGCCCGATAAATCAAGCATAAACAAAGGTCTTAGCAACGAACAGTTGCAAGAGATTATTAAGTTAAACACACTTATTACTGAAGAGAATATGCAACTTGATAACATCAGCTCATTTGCAGTAGACGAACTTAGAGTAAGTCTGTTACCAGGTGCGGCAGAAATATTATTCTGCCTGCGTCTGCGCAAGCAGATACGTATAATTGAGAGCACTAAAAGAATATTGAAAGATGGTGAACCATATTCAAAGTACCTAGATATGCCTCTGGTTATGAGAACAATTAATAAGATGCTTGCTGAAATAAAATTATCGTATTATTCCACAGACTTAAGCGATTATATTGATTATTTACAAAGAATTTTTAACATTTTCAATCTTAGCTTGGTTAAAATTGAACAGTTTATTAACCCCGATCTTTACACTCCTGAAATGCGCAAGTATATGACAGAATCACCAGAGCTGAACGCGCAAATTTATTATCTTAGCGAACCAGAGTTAGCGGCAATCTATACCAGGATTCAACAACTACTTCACGATATTGAAACAATCGAGCTTTATAGCACGATTAAAGTTTCAGATCATGACACATCAGTAGAATATAGAAAATTACTTATAAAAACCATTTCTGAATTGCGACAAGCTGGTATGTCGCCACTTAGAATAAGTTCTGTTTATTCATTAGGTAAGGGGCTAATTAGAAAATACAGTCCTAATCTACTTTCAGAGCATGATATGCATGAATATCGAAAACTAGTACTAAAATCACTTTCAGAATTACAACTTAGCATTTCTCCCATAGAAGTTAAACGTGTCGAAACATTAGCTGATGCTAAAATAATCCTATTAGGATATCGTTCCGTTATAACACGCATTCTTGTGCCAAATTGTATTAGTTTCGAAACCGTCAACGATATAGACTGGACTGCATTAAAGCTACTTGCTGAAATAGATTATGGCCGCACATTACCTTTTGATTTAGATCTTTTAGTGCAGCATCCCATCGACCTACAAATACTTGCTATACATAAATTTGACACCTTAACAACACTTTGTCAGCTGCTTGATTTGAAGCTTGACGAGTTGCTAAAGTTATCCTCTGACACTTTGCGACTAATTTTAAACCATAAACACATATGCGAACGATTAAAATCATTGCAAGAGATACACTTAGATATAAAGTCATTTCTCATCTCTACGCCACCAAGATTGTTATCAAATCTGTTAGATAATCCAGAGCTTTCAATTAGGCATAATGCTGAAACCTTAAGATTGGCTCAAATCAAATTACTATGCAACAATCTTACCTGCAAAATTAATGAAGTGCTGCGCGACTATGATGAAACGCACCAAATCGAACATCTATACAAATTATTTACTAGAGTTACAGATGGATTCACGCATGAGCTCAAACAATCTGGCATGAATTTCCACCAATATAACACTCTGCAGGAAGAGGCAATTAATGTTCTCCATGGATTTGTCGAACACTTCTTAAGTAAGTTTCTGCATAAATCATATATTCACACACCAAGAATTTTGTTTTCTCAAACAGAATTGGAGCTATGGTTTAACGTTGAGACATGTGATTTTATCAAATCATTTTTTACTAATCTATCTTTGGAGCTGGAGCAAAGAGTGCCCAGAGATATTTCGACTATCCCTGAAAGATTTAGAGCTGAATATGAAATGCTAATTGACATAGTATTGAATCCGCAAAAATTTGATCCATCTGGTTTAGATGTAGATAGCCCAGACCTGGAAGAAGAGGCTGCGAAACAGTTTGTTAAACACTTTTATAATACATTTGATGATGATACCTTAGAACATCTATCTGTAGACCACTTACAGCTTTTCCAAGCATTGCTTTTTTCTGGTATTTTTGGTTTAAAAGATCAAGCAACCGAAGAGCCGTGGCGCAAATGTGCGGCCATTTGGTCTGATTGCATATCTGATGATAGCAGCCCTGGGGATTTCGGTCTATTTGACTTTAAAATGATATATCCAAATGGCGAAGATGCAAAAGCTAATGCAACCGTAATTGCTATATCTAACTTCTTCCAGCGCATGCGCAAAATAGCAAGTTTAGTTGAACAAAAGTTATGCAGAAATAACAATAGTAAATATATTGCAGAGGGCGAAGATGAATTATTCAAGGCAATACAAAATGATAGTTTACTCGAGGTACAGCAATGCATTAATAATGGTCACCGTCCGATAGGGGTAAGTCATAAAGGAATTAGCTATTTAGCATTTGCTTGTGCTTATGGCAATGCAAAAATTATTGCTTTTCTTAAGCAGTCAATAATATCTAGCACTGAAAATGATTTAAAGATTTTTATGCAACGGCACCAATTCCAGAGTAGTAAACCCTGTAAAGTTGCCTATACCCCGAAGTATCATTTTCAGATCATTTCTCCATTACAATTTGCAACAAATAAGGAAGGACTGACTGTATTTCAAAAAGCTGTTATTGAGCAACGACACGACCTTTGCTCAGCATTATTAGCGCGCGGCATTAACCCATTTGCAAAATGTCAAATGCAAGCCACTCCTTTTGAGCTTGCTAAGTCCAGCAATCAAACATCGCTCTTGATTGAGTTTTGGAATAATAAAATTGATAAGGAATCTCAGCAAGATGCAGACAAGCTGAGGATATCTAGAAAATATCTTGTTGGCTAATCACCAGCTCTCAATCCAAATACAATATATATATTATAATTATAAGGTATAATCATAACAACCTTACAAATATAATATGAATGCTGATAGTCCGCTTAACAAGATAATATTAATCAAATTATACTTTTACTTTATCGTAGCAAGTGTTGCATTAGCTTTAATTGCTGCGTATTTAATAAACCTTAGCCAAAACAGTGTCTGGGACTATTTTCTAATTGTTCTATTTACTCTGATAGCTTGTTTCCTATGTATCTTTACTTTAGGCAAATTCATTTTATTAAGCCCCTATCAACAGCTTAAGCAATCTGAAAAGCAATTACTTGAGAGCCAGGAAAAGCTAACCGCAGTTTTAGATACTATTGTTGATGCGATTATCACCACGGACGAAAAAGGTTATATACAAGATGTTAATCCAGCAGCCGAGCAAATGTTCGGATACTCGGAAGGTGAGCTAATTGGGCAAAGAGTTACAATATTAACACCCGATGATGCAACCGTCTTGAATAAAAATATCGATACAAAAATTAAAGAGCTCACAGGTATAAGAAAAAATGGCGAGCGTTTTACTGTAGAGGTTGGATTAAATAGCGTAATATTTGCAGATCGTATTTTATTCGTTGGAATTGTTAGAGATATATCAGATAGAAAAATGGCTGATGATGCTTTAGCTAATTATACTCGTGATATGGAAGAAATGAATGTTGCCCTTAGCGCAGCAAAAAAAGAAGCCGAATCAGCTAATAAATTAAAATCTGAATTTATTGCATCTATGAGTCATGAAATACGCACCCCTATGAACGGCATTATTGGCATGTCAGAATTATTGGTAGACTCAAAATTGACTCAGACACAAGAGAGATACACCAAATCTATAATTCACTGTACAGAATCACTAATGTCGATAATCAACGATGTACTCGATTTTTCAAAGATTGAGGCCGGAAAACTTACTTTTGAAAATATTGAATTTGATTTACGCGATCTGTGTGAAGAGTTAGTCGAAATGCTCTCGATAAATTGTTATAACAAATCAATTGATATCTATATAGACTATGCGTCCTCTGCTTCCACTACTGTAATTGGTGATCCAACCCGTGTAAGGCAAATTGTCTTAAATTTACTAACTAATGCAATAAAATTCACCAATTTTGGCCACGTATTGCTAAAAGTTATTGAGCTCAACTCTAAAGAATTGCCTGCAGATATGACAAAGTTTAAAATAATAGTCCAAGATAGTGGCATTGGAATTAGTGATGAATCAAAATCACTTATCTTTGGTAAGTTCATTCAAGCTGATGCAAGCATAACGCGAAAATTTGGCGGCACTGGTCTTGGTTTAACAATATGCAAGGAACTTGTAGAGAAAATGCATGGGGAAATCGGATTCGAAAGTGAAATGAACAAAGGTTCTGAATTTTGGTTTACAATTCAACTTGGTAAAACTGCACAAAAGTCACTACCACCACAACAAACTGAATATTTACGTCATCTTAAAGCTCTGATAGTTGATGATTCGGAGATTGACCGCAGAATTTTAAAAGATATCTTAGAGTGTAGCGGTATAGTAAGCTTTGCTTACAGACGAATCTCTGAAGCTATAGAAACATACAATGCGGAAAAATCTAGAAACAAACCATATTCTGTTGTTTTTCTGGAATTTGACATGCATGATGAAATCAACAAATTTAATCCTGATAAGACAAGATTTATTCTCACCTATCCACTGTCTGTGACGATTGATTTTGACAAATATAAGTCTATGGGATATTCTGCTTTCGTTTCAAGACCTTATCGTAACAAAATAGTTATCCAAGATTTGCTAGAAGCTGTTTTAGAGTGTGATAATGCTGTGGATAAATATCAAATTCTAGGCGCAGGCCCCAAATTACCTAGCATTCAACACTTTGGACAAAGACTGAGCAACCTTAGAGGAAAAGTCGTACTGTTGGTAGAAGATAATCAAGTAAACATTGAGATATGCAAAGCTATGTTATCTAAACTCCAAATAGCTGTACAAGTAGCTGAGAATGGCATAAAGGCTCTAGATCTAATTCATGATCATAAATTTGATCTTATTCTAATGGATGTGCAAATGCCGGGTATGAGTGGTTATGATACGGCAAGAAATATCCGCCAAGTTGAGGTGGATCGACAGCAGAAACGCACGCCAATAATTGCTGTGACTGCAAATGTTTTGGCTGAGTCACGTGACAAATCTATTCAAGCTGGCATGGATGATTACTTAATCAAGCCATTTCGTAAAGAAGACATATATAAGCTATTAGATAAATGGTTATGATCTTAGAACTATACTGATGGCTTCTTCGGTGCTGTAAATCGACTCACAACAGCAGGCTCATAATGCCGGATCATGAACATTGGCGTAATGGCCCTTCTACGTCCTGACTCAACTTCTGACACAAAGCTTTTCCATGCATCTGCAACAGGTTGCGTGATTGGTCGAAAATCTTCCTGATAGTTGTTCTCTACATTTATTAGTAGATCTGATAAAGAGCTTGAAAAACTTTGATAGCGCAGAATAAAAGGGCTTAGTTTATTAGCAAAAAAATCGAGCGCTGCCACAGAAGGAATCTTAGCCTGCGCTTCTGTAGTTAGAAATTGTATTATTTCAGCAATATACGGTTTTACATCCATATGTGCAGACAAAGCGATTTCGTAGATTAATTTTAAAAAATTATTAATTGCATTCTTTTTGGCATCATCACGTGCTGTACGATATAGATATAAAGGTATTTTACCGGTTGCTATTGAGTGTGCAAAACTGTTATCTCCAGAACTTAGCAAGAAATGCCTACTGTCGGTTCTAATTAGCTGCATCAAATCTGCGTAGTCAGTCTTATTCAAATTACCGCAGGTTAGCTTTAGATGTTTAGTTTCCTCTGGCAAATCTCGGCACATATATTTGGGTGGCAGTTCATCTGTGCCACTAAAAAAAACTACAACATTTGTGTTGTTGATCTTCTGTAATAGATTATTTAGCAATTTCAAGCTTTTGTCATGCGTATAGTAAACACAAACTATCTGTACCTGCTGAGCCTTACCTAATAATTCTGCAGGGTTTAAACTTAATGCATGTTGACCAAATAATTTAGTTTTTAAATTATCAGACAGCCTGGTTAGGATAGTTTCTAGTTTTTCTTGCGGTCGTGGCTTAGCAAACAAGAAGCCGATCGGTTTTCTACGTGGGTCATTACCAACACCGAATGAATACTCATATAACTCTGCCGGAATACGTTTTAAGCCTCTTGTAATGCACGTTTCATAGCCCATTTCATTGATTAAACAGGTCGGCATTCCGATTCGTGGAATATCTAGGTAATGATAGACATTAATAAACAATGGAGCAGAAATTGTATACAGCGCACAGTAACTATCTGCACTATTGCCGCTTACAATAGAAGCAAAAATTGTACCATTTAGCACATGATGTAGATCACTGCTAGCGCAGACTGTGAGATCTTGATGATTCTTTAATGGATGAGTATCATCTAAATTATCTAAATATTCAGCCACAAATTTGTCGGACGATCTAGGACCCATCGAAATTATTACTGTAGTGTTATTAACATCACGGTGCAAACAATATTCTTTGAACCAATTCACAAAATGAATTAAATCACCAGTTCCATCTAAAACTTGCACTGTATGTAAAGTTTTGCGACCCTTGAAGCACTCAGCAAAGCTTTGTTTAGCTTTAGCAGGTTGCCGTTCCCATATAGCATCAAGATTTATAGCATTTGTTGATTGATTGGACTCGATCACGGCTTGCTTGACTGATTCTAGCTTGTACACAAAATAAAAAAGCGCAGCAATTTCTCGATGGTTATTTGGCTCTTGCGACAAAAGTTTGATTAATTGGTTGATATAGCGTTGGGAATATTTTATAAAATATTCTCTGTCTTCCTGCCAAGTTCGACTAGTAGCCATAGAGCCAGCACAATAATTCCAGTGTTCCTCAATGCTAGCATCTAGCATTGAATATGAAATGCTATCGAGTTCTCTAGTTCTGCCAGTCTGATCAATAACCATAGGAATATGACCAGCAGCTAACCGAGATTTAAATTCTGTGACGTATTCTGGGAACGCAGGCAACTTCATGTATACACCTAATTTTTAGTATTTATTAGGCGCATGTTATCACAATATTAGTTAGAAAGAAAGATTTCTGGGTGTGAGCGTGTACCTACAGCTATTTTGCAATAGCATTGTTCAAAGCCACGACCAACGCAGCTTTGATTGAAGCTGTGCCGCTCAAGTTAGGGTTATCGCGTAGTACATCTTGCACAATGGCCTTATAAGATTTGTACTTATCGTGTAGTTCTTCTTTTTCTGCATCGGTTAAATAATTGTGATTCATAGGTTTTTCTAAAAATGTTTTCAAAGCGTCATAGAGAAGATCCTCATTATTCTCAAACTTCACTGCAAAGTATGCACACAGCATAATTGCAATCGTGTCCAGCACATAGGTGTCGGCTGGATCATAGGCGTAAATAAATTTTGGTTTAAAATCGGCTTCCGCTTTAAAGTGACCTACTGTGTCGTTAATCATGCTCCACATACTTTTTAAAAATTCAAAGGCTAAAGACGCATCATTTGGAAATCTGGTCGCAAGTTCTAATTCTTGCAAATCATCAATTTGATTCTTTACCTGCGGATCAGAGAATGCGATTGTAAAAAACTGATTTACTTCTTTAATTCGCGCGCCATCTTCAGCTTCCCAATTAACTCTTTCAAAAATTTTCATAACGCGCGACTCTTTATATATTTAGACTTGGTTACAGTGTATACATTCCTCAAACTATTGCTAGTAAAGTATTAATTTTGTCACTTAGCTCTCGAATGGTCTTATTTCTGATTTCTAACATTACTAATAATTTATTTCTCTCGATGGTAAGGCTTAGAATCTTATCTGCGTCGTCTGATGCTTGCCTCTCCAGTGCGCTAACCTGTAAATTAAATTCCTGCTTTGCTAGCAGTAATTCAGCTTCAGCTTGCTCCTTGAGTTCGAGTTGTATTTTCTGAATCGCTTGCGATAGCGGATCATTTGATACAGCATTGGCTGCAAAATCTAAACCTCGCGCCTCTAATTCACTGATACCACGGGCCTGCCACCAACTTTTACGGTATTTGTAGATTTCATTTGGACAGCCGCGCTTATAATTTAAGGCTAGCAACTTATCCATAATTCGATCGCCGGTAATATCCTTAATTGCGGGATATTGAGCGCGCAAATAATCACAGGCCTGCCAAATTTCCTTTTCGCGCCTAGTTCTAGGATTTATTGGTTTAATTTGCATCCTTGCCCCATATATATTTATATATACCTATATATAGCTATATATTAAAAGTTGCGCAACATAGATCCCGGCCACTTAGCTGCTAACGCAGCTTCAGGCCGGGATGACGAATAAGGTGCAGCTTAGTACTCCGCGTTGCCTGGAGTTCTTGGGAATGGAATCACATCACGCACATTGTTTAAACCCGTGATATAGCTCAAAAGTCGCTCTAGCCCTAAACCAAAGCCACCATGTGGGACAGTCCCATACCGGCGTAGATCTAAATAAAATTGATATGGGGCCGGATCAATCTTCAGGTCTTGCAAACGCTGTAGCAAATTGTCATAGCGCTCTTCACGTTGACTGCCGCCAATAATCTCACCAATTCCTGGTACCAACACATCCAATGCAGCAACTGTTTTGCCATCTTCATTGACACGCATATAGAAACTTTTTATGTCTTTGGGATAGTTATAAATAATTACTGGTTTCTTAAATAATTGTTCCGTCAAATATCGTTCATGTTCTGATTGCAGATCCAGACCCCACTTAACAGGGTAGACGAATTGTTGTTTAGAATTTTCTAAATGTTTAACAGCATCAGTATACGAGATGCGTTCGAAATCAGAATTAATCACGTTGGTTAATCGATTAATACAATCTTTATCTATAAATGCATTGAAGAATTGCATGTCCTCTGCAGATTGTTCAAGAATTTGTTTAAAAACATACTTGAGCATCCTTTCACATAGTGCAGCGATGTCATCAATGTCAGCAAAAGCTAATTCAGGCTCAATCATCCAAAATTCTGCCAAGTGCCTACTAGTGTTAGAATTTTCTGCTCGGAATGTAGGACCAAAAGTATAAACCTTGGATAATGCCATGCAATAGGTTTCCACATTTAATTGGCCTGATACGGTTAAGAATGTTTCTTTACCAAAAAAATCATCGCTATAATTCTTGTGTACTTGTAATTGATCTAAAGTGCTGATACGGAATAGCTCCCCTGCTCCTTCACAATCACTACCCGTAATGATTGGGGTATGCACCCAAAAGAAGCCTTCTTGATCAAAGAAGTCATGAATAATTTTTGAAACTTTGTGTCGCACTCTAGTCATAGCCGCAAATGTATTAGTCCGTGGGCGTAAATGTAATACTTCACGCAAAAATTCTAATGAATGACGTTTGGGTTGAATTGGATAATTTTGCGGCTCAGCAATTAAACCAAGAATTTTAATCTCGGTTGCTTGCATCTCAAATTCTTGGCCTTTGCCTTGCGATGGTACAATTTCACCAGTTGCTTCAATTGCGCAACCTGAAGTTAAGGAAGCAATTTCTGCTGTATAATTCGGTAACTTATTGGTTGCAACAATCTGTAAATTCCGCATACAACTGCCATCATTTAATTGAATAAAAGATAGCTCTGTAGAATCACGACTAGTTTTTACCCAACCAGCCACTGTTTGCATACCAGTTAGTTTGTTATCTAACAGGGTTTTAATAGGTGTAATAGCATTGTTTAACATTTGAGGTTTACCCTTAAGTATTTACCTGAATATATGGATTTGAAGGCATAGAATACAACTAATATCGGATAAAAAACATGGTTATAGGAATAAAATTATGATAAAATAGCAAGCTCATTAACTAAGCATAACAATTATTTAACATGAAATCGAACAAAAATAGACGTCAAAAAATTATCACTATGACTAGTTTTGCTGGTCTGATAATAGCTGTATGGTGCTGCAAATTGGTTGCGCATCCTAGCTACGCTGAAAATAAAACTGTATATAACAACATTTCTAAATCTACCGCCGCAACATTTCGTGAAATATTCGTAGATAACACAGCAAAGAATAATAGCGACTCCGATCATGAAGTGCACAAAATTAAAGTTCCTGGAATAAATTCTAAAGTTCTTAAGTTGGCACTTAAAGCATATAAAAATGCCAAAAAATCTGGTGTGGGCTCCAAAGATATATTAACCGTAGTTGATTACTCACTGCCATCTAGTACGCGCAGAATGTGGGTGATTGATTTGCGCAACAATAAAGTTTTGTTTCATACCTATGTTTCACATGGTTCTGGCAGTGGACAAAATTATGCCACCAAATTTTCAAACCGTCCCGGCAGTGCAATGTCTTCATTAGGCATGTTCGTCACCGGTAAGGTTTATAATGGCAAGCATGGCTTTTCATTAAATATGCACGGCTTAGAAGATAAGTTTAATTCTAATGCATATAGTCGCCGCATTGTGGTGCATGGCGCGCATTATGCTGATGAAAACGTGATCCCAAAAATTGGTCGTTTAGGTAGAAGTCTTGGTTGTTTAGCTTTAAATAATAAAATAGCCGGCAAAGTTATGAACACAATTAAAGATGGATCATATATATTTTGCTACTACCCTGACACAACCTGGCTTTCGCAATCGAAACTGCTTATTAGCTAATTTTATTAGGCTACAATTATAATAATTTATTCTGGAGAAAAAAATGGCATATTTACCACCATCACTATTCAATACAAATGTAAATAACTATGATGATAATGAAATTGAAAACGAAGCTGTAGCAGAACTTCCTCAAGTTGAAGAACTTGAACAAGAACCAGAACCATCTTTTGAAGAACGGTATGCGGCAGCATTCCAGCGCGCTGTAGACAATAATCCTTGGGATGGACACAATAATATCGAGCTTTGGGGTCAATTCATAGATGGTATGGTTGCCGATATGGTAGATACTCTGCCAAAAAGAGAAGCACCGATTACAGTTGCTGAATTGGATCAGCAACGAAGAGAAGACAGGAACAAGAGGATTCGTCTAGTTCAAAATGGTGAAGATTCAGACGATGATTTAGTTCTTAATGAAGAGGAAGCAGTCCGACATAATGTTTATAGAAGATTAGACTTCTAATTATTGTATGTCCAGCTATGGCACATAGCTGGACAACCCGCTGGATAAAGTTACACTGTAGATCATTCCATTTTTTAGCACACTTTATAAATCACTCCTCTATACTCAAACCTACATGTACAAAATCAATCAACTCGGGAGTATAAAAATGGCTAATCCACAAAAACCAACAACTAAACCAGGTCAAAAACAACAAAAACCACAAACACAACCTGGCAAGCAATATGTACAAGGCCAAACAACACAAACTGGTCGTACAAATCCTTCTAATACTGGTTCTTCTTGGGAATAATTCTGTATTAGTAGTACCAATATCCCTCTTTGCCTAATTGTATTAGAATATATACAGTTAGACATCGAGGGATTCTTTTATGCCAAATCAAAAAGCTACATTTGCAGCTGGCTGCTTTTGGGGCGTTGAAGCTAGATTCGCCAGGCTGCCTGGTGTAATTAGCACCCAAGTCGGATACACAGGCGGTCACACTAGTGATCCCAGTTACAAGCAGGTTTGTAACGGTGATACCGGCCACGCTGAGGCAATCGAAATA
>CAYPGU010000022.1:0-16775 GCA_964409995.1 uncultured Legionellaceae bacterium
TTCAGGCCAAAAACTTAAATATACTTCATATTCGGTTTTGTAATATGTCTTAGCAGCAATAGTAGTTTTTTCGCCCATTTTTACGTTGTAATGCTTAATTTTATAGGGAGATATTCTGGTTAAGTATGGAATGTTTGGATTGTCAGCAATATATTTTTCAAATAGTTCTGTATCGTCAAAGGTGAGCTTTAATGCGATATGACCAGTGCTAGTTCCAGTAGATAATGCTTTGATTGGTGCGCAATACTGTGAATCTTCCCTGGTAGTTCTAAAAGTAATAACCTCTACAGTGCCAACTTTAATATTTTTCATGACTACCTCTTCACAGTTATAAATTGCACGCTTTGACCATGATTATTACGTAATAGTTCATTAAAGCTGCAATGCAATTTTATACAGGTGCTATAAAATGGCTATTTTTATGAAGATATGGAACTTTTTTAACAGTAAATGGTCAAAATTGTGTCTATTTATACTGCGGTAAAACATATGAGTGGCAACGATACCGGCGAAGGTTTGAGTGATTTTGAAAGTCTGTTGCGCGCCACACCTGGGCAGCCGTTGTGGAGCGTTGTGGTTGATATAGACGCTAATAACACCCAGCTAATTGAACAAGAACTACGAGAAATTTTACAAGACTCTGTAGTTGAAGATATTTTGCAGCGCAATCAAACTACCACTGTAGACGCGACGCAAGTAGCAGTTAACCAAACCCGATTAATATTGCCCGCCAAAACTGAACAGGAAGCAACAGCTCTAGAAACTGCCCTGAAGCTCCACAAAGGATCCAAATCAAAAGGCACAGGCAAAAGTTCCGCCAAAGCTAAGTATAAAACGCGCAAAGTATTAAATACAGTACGCATTCCGGAACCACCAGATGCAAATGAAGTTGTGTTTGATTTGCCAGCTCAGGCGCCTGGTCGAGATTTAGCTACAACAGTTGGTACTTTCGCATACCAGGGTTTGCAAGGCAGATCTGAATTAGATACACGAGATCAAGTGCTGAACTCATATGATTGGTTGACTGAGGTTTTAGAAGCAATACCAGCCAGCTCGAAACCAACCACATATATGGGAATTATGGATACGGGGATAAGTGCAGGACACAAATTTTTTAGTGATATTCCTGAAATGCGTAGATATACTTGTGAAAACGATATTGAATGTATTTATCGCGCCAGTGGTGATCCAAATGGTGATGCCACCAGTGGGCACGGGACACACGTAGCAGGTATTGCTGCTTCGAGAGTGCGGATTGATCGATTAATTGATATAGATGTCATCCCAGGTGGTGCTGTTGGTATTTTAAGTTCATTGCGTGTTATAGAGAAAGAATTACAACAGCTCGAAGCACAAAAGCGTCGCACCGGTAAACCCTATATTTTTATAGTAAATGCTTCACTTATTTTTCCAAAATCAATGTCAGAAATAGCTGGTGTAGTTTCAAAAGATGAAGCTATTGCATATAACAAAGCTATTCCAGAAATAGTCGCTTTATGCGCCAAGCTCCACAGCGAGTATCCTGCCTTTAGACTTGTAGCAGCAGCAGGAAATCAAGGTAGTAATGTAAGTTATTATTACCCGGCAGCTTTACAGGATGTCCGTGCGGTAGTGGGGCATGATGCGCGAAGTTTCACTGTTTATGGCTCTTCCAACTACGGCCCTAAAGCTAGAATTTCACAACCTTCCGTAGGGGTTCTTTCTAGTGTCTTGGGCGGACCAGATAGAGTTGCAGAGAAAACTGGCACCTCAATGGGCTCTCCTGCTGAGGCTGCCGATCTAACTGCACTAATGCAACTGATGCCAGGAATTTCTAGTGGCCAGGCAATTCAGATTCAGGATGCACTTGCTTTAGATATAAACGAGTTTCCATTGGAATCCTATTCGCAAATGCAATTACGTGCGCCGATTGCAAATTTAAATCTGAATCGTCTATTAGAATATCTTGCCGATCATCCGGAGCTGGAGGCTAAAGTTATTCCACAAGCGTTGAGAAAAATGCGTCAGATAGCACCTATGCATATGCTGCAAAATATACCGCAATCCGATGATGTAATTTCTTCAATACCAAATTACAGGGGTAAAGTAGCATTTAATGTAAATGATGCTGTAGAATTTTCGATTACCGCTAATGCAGGCTCTGGCAATGGTGTCGGGACGTTGAATTTTTGTTTAGGATCGACATACATTCCCATGGATGGTGTGAATAAACACTTTCAGCCGTATACCCTTTTTAAAGATGGTACCTTTTTTACCAAACCAATTAAGATGGATGTGCCGCGAGATGGTAGATCACATACTTATCAGGTTAGAATCACGCGCAAAGCTGATTATAAAACTGAGCCATTTGCACATTATGATCGCTATACGCAAGTACAAATTCTCGAAAATAACCGAGTTATAAGAACCCTTACTAAGGAACCTGTAATGGGGCGTGGTGTTACCAAAGTAAGCGGTAAAGGAGCAAACAAAAAAACATTAGAAGATCAACTCGATGATGTGAAAATTGGTATTTCAAAATCAGCCGGTGTGGAAGTGCTAAGCATGCAACCGCTGCATAGATTAGGGCAAACAGCGCCAACCATATCGGCAACCAGAACTCCTACATCGTTGAGTATTCCATCGAAAGCGCCAAGTACAGCATCTAAAGCTCCAACGTTGCCACAAACACGTACTCCAACAAAACAACAAACTAAGACACCAACATTGCCAAAACCTACACTGTTTCCAACAAGGCCATCCAAAGCTCCTACATCAGCAAATTTACCACCCTCTGAACTTGCGCCAGGTGATTGCCAAGTATTAACCCTGATACCACCAACAGCTGATTATACCTTTAAAGTTAAAGTTGGTGATCGAACCGTAACTATAAAGGAAAACTTTGTTAATGTAGTTGAAAAAAATAATAAGCCTAGCAAAGGCGTAAACAAGTATCCTTTAGCAGTAGCTACTCTAGATCCTGCCCAGCGTTACTTATTTAAAATTACTAATGATAATAATCAATTCTCAAGTGCATATGTGCCGATAATCAAAAAAAAGGTGCGTGGTAAAGTACGCTTTGTTGCGCAAGGTACGTTACAGGAAGTGGTTAGCTGGCGTAGTACGGCCAATTTAGATATAGCTTTCCCAACGGTGGCACGCAATGATGTCCTTGGTAGTGATATACGTGAGTGCAGTGAATTTACAGATACGGGTACAATTGTTAAAAAGGGTCGCGGTTTAAGCGAAGACGGCACGGATACAAATCGTGGTGCAATGTTTTTTTCAGCTGCAGCCACACTAAGTTCAGCTGCGCGCTCGGTGTATGATACTGCAACTGGATATTTAGCGGCACCAGCAGATTTGGCTGCTAGCGCAGATGCTAAAGACGATGGTGTGGTACAAATGATAATGCGCGGTGCGCCAATAGCTTTAGCGGCCATAGCCTTCTTGGGGCTAGGTTATTATGCTTTAAACCGTCTGTCTGGCTCCGCTTCTGATGCGCAAACAAAAAGTCAAAAGACGCTTGAATTTATCACTATGAAATCTAGCGATGCAAATAATATAGTCAAAAATTTGCAAGGACCAGAAGATTTAGAGACTGGCCATAGAGGACCTAAAGCAAATGCTTGATTTGATCTAAGCTTTACTTAGAATACAACATTCTAATATAATATAAACTCGTTGCAGAGAATGGAATAAAACAAATTATTACTCCCAAACCCTTTTATTTTTTACGTCATGGTCAAACTGATGCGAATATACAGCATATATTCTGTGGTATTACGGATCCAGAATTAAATCACAGAGGTAGATTGCAAGCAGAAGAATTGCAGACACATCTAATTGCGCATAAACAAAAGATCACCGATGTTTTTTCCAGCCATTTAGTGCGGGCTACTATGACGGCATCAATTGCCAAGCAGACTCTC
The DNA here is from genome assembly GCA_964409995.1 of uncultured Legionellaceae bacterium. Lineage (GTDB taxonomy): Bacteria > Pseudomonadota > Gammaproteobacteria > UBA6186 > Azoamicaceae > JAGVLG01. The sequence continues at coordinate 3,912 of CAYPGU010000022.1, forward strand.
CAACTAGAACCAAGAATAATAGATGATTTGCATGAATGTAATTTTGGGGTTTTAGAGAATCAGAGAATAACTCCAGATAATTATCAAAAGCATTTCGAACAATGGCTGTCCGGCAGTACGCCACCTGGTGCAGAATCATACCAGGAGTTTGCTGCCCGAACGGCCAGGTCAGTTAACAAATGCCTTGAAATTACCAGCGGTATTCCTTTGATTGTGTCGCATGGTGGGTTTTTTATGGTTTTGTCTAAGCATTTGGGCTTTAATTTTTTGCAAATAGATAATTGCGAATTAGTATATATCACCCCGCGGCAAGACTCTAAGCAGTGGGAAATTACCAGCCTTAACTTAGCTGGCCAATCCAAGATACCTTAGATAATTAATCAAACTAGATAATTAAGGGGTGTAATACCGCCTAACCCGCTGTAAGGGTTGAGCTTTGTTATCAAACTTTGCTACAATCCAGCCAATCTACCCAGGTAGGTTGTACTGGAGAGGTGGCCGAGTGGTTGATGGCGCACGCCTGGAAAGTGTGTATACGGTAAAACGTATCGAGGGTTCGAATCCCTCTCTCTCCTCCAGTTTCAAAGTACTCTGGGGTAATTATCATGCTAAAACATATAAAATTAATCCGCGATATACTCCACGAATACTATGGCTATGATAGCCAAACGATCGCTATTTGGTCAGAAGAGCTAGAACCTTTGATTGGCATGGTAATCGATCAATTCCTAAAAAAGACATACCAAGTACAATTTCATATTATTCCACATCGGGAAAGATATTTTAAAATCCCTGGCGATGAGACAAGTTTTGATTCAAAAAAATATGAAGCTGCGATTGCTAATTTAGTTTTGCGTGCAACCAGCTATGTATCGGAGCGTAGTGTGCTAGTTATTCCATCTATCGGTTTAGCTAATAACGAGCTAGAAAAGCATGTTGCCAGAATGCATAAAAAAAATCATCTGGTGACATATCCAATTAATACTTTACCGATCGCTAATTCAAAAAACTATTTTTTAATCTTCAATTTAGGTGGCACGGAAAGTAGAATACTAATTGATCCGGATATATATGGTGAAGTTCCGATTCAAGCCATCGCCAATCGTACTTTATCAATTGCAACTTTGGCATCAGAGTTTAATAGAGTAAAAGATAATTATATAGAGAATATACTTATTGTTGCATTAGGCATAACCTTAGTTGTTTCTTATTTGCTTAAGAAATTGTTACAAAGATACGTTACCACGAGCCAAAAAATTGATGCACAACCGAGAATTCAACGTGCAAGACTTGCTGCAGCAGATATCGTTAGAAGACATTTAGAAAACAAAAAAATGCCGCGTGTTGATTCAAAAACCGATGAACAGTCCAAAGCAAAAAATATAAAATCACCTGTATATTCGGTTTCGAGTGAGGATGAGTACATTCCACCACTATTCCTGTCTACGGTTCCATCCGGGAGGATAATCACTAAAAAAAGCGAACAAGAAAAAGCTGCTACATTTGATGAGCGTGAGGAAGTTGAAAACGAGGAAGCTCCAGTAGTTAAACCAACATACACAGAATTGCAGCAAAGAAATCGGGATAAGTTGCTTAATATATTGAGAAATGATTCTGCTATAAAAGAAACTTTACAAGATTTTCTATCTGGTAATATTGCCGCAGAAATAGTACGTATGACGTGTGATGAGCTAGAGAAGTTTTTATTGAATAAACTGGAATTTACTAAACCAGATCAGCGTGGACATAAACATAATAATCACAATTTTATCAATTTGCCGGATGGCACGCGTGGTTCTTTAACCCCACGCAAAGACTCTAATTTACATCCTTCACGTGCGCCTGCCAAACCAGATTTTATTGCTGCACTTAGAAACTCACTATTGTCAATTGAAGTAACTGCTGAATATTTAGTAACCTTACAACCAGAATCTACCAAATTGAGTAACAGAATGTATTAACGTACTCGAAGAGTCTTATTAACCCATTTGATAATATATCTAAACACAAGCGCATATAAAATTGGTAACACAATCATGGCGGTTGTTTGCTGATTTAGCACCACTCCAAAAATAAAGGTTGGGATATTCAGTAATGCGACGATTAAGCCTAAGCAAAAACCTACAAAAAGTAATAGTTGGTTATTTTTTTTAGGTGATTTATTTTTACTAAAAAATACGTAAATAATATTACCTACGCCAAATAGAATTGGAATATACATCGGCACAAACTGTAAAGAGCGTAATAAAACAAAAGTATGTGGAGATATTATAAATACCAAAGAATAAGCAATAGGTAAAAATAATGCTGGGAACACCATCCCTGCAACAAGGGCGCGGATAATTTTTTGTAGGGTCATATTTACCTCAAAAAATACACTAACATGGCTATTATAGTCGAGGATAGGGACCTATATATAGACCAGCTATAATTATGACGATATTTCATAATCCAGACAAAATTCCAGTTATTGCGACATTTGGCTTGATTTTTGCGACAGTTATTGCTATAATCGCGACATTATGACTAAAAAACACGACACAAGTTTAGAAAGTAGCCTTTTAAGCGTCCTAGTAGAATCTGAACGGCCGCTTAGCATTAAAGAAATTGTAGAGGCTTTAAAACTGAGGCGTTCGACTCGAACTATTCAACGGTCCTTAAGTAAACTGCTAGCCAATAAATCAATCTACAGATTAGGTATTGGGCCGGCGACGCGATACCAAGCAAGTAGTTTTGGGCATATTCCAGACATTACGTTATCAGAACGTGAATACACTGGAATTATTAAAATATCGACCAACAGTAATACAGTGTTGTCATATATTTCTCGCCCAATTATTGGTCGTAAACCGGTTGGATATAATCGTGAACTGTTAGATAACTATGTTCCAAATCATACTTGGTATTTAGATCTTGCAACCCGTAATTTTTTGGCTCAAGTTGGTAAAACCCATGATGCAAATAAACCCGCTGGTACCTATGGTCGAGAAATATTGCATAGTCTATTAGTTGATTTATCTTGGTCGTCCTCAAGATTGGAAGGAAATACTTACTCTAGAGTTGACACGCAGAATTTGATTGATTTTAATCAGTACGCAGAAGGCAAAAATGCAATCGAAGCACAAATGATATTAAATCACAAAAACGCGATTAACTTTATGGTAGAGAATATTCAAGATTTGTCTTTTAATACTTACACAATTTTGAATTTACATGGCTTATTATCTGAAGCATTATTACACGATCCTAAGGATTCTGGTAATTTGCGTTCCAGAATCGTTGATATAGGAGGCTCTGTATATAAACCTCTATCAATACCAGAGCTCATTTCAGAGTGTTTCATAAAAATACTCGATAAGGCCGAGGCAATTACTGACCCGTTTGAACAGTTATTTTTTATTTTGGTACACATACCATATCTACAGGCTTTTGCTGATGTCAACAAACGCGTTTCAAGAGTAGCCGCTAATATTCCACTTATTAAAAACAACTTATGTCCTTTAACCTTCATTGGTTTATCGGAGCGTGCATATATTGATGCATATCTCGGAATTTATGAATTGCAGGATTTCAGTTTGTTACGCGATGTATTGGTGTGGGCATATGAAAGATCTGCTCAGGAATACTTGGTAGTGAAAAAGTCATTGGTCTCGCCAGATCCGTTACGGATCAAATACACTACAAATATCCATGCATTAATTCACGATATAATTGTCTCTCGCAGCCATGATTATAAGAAATTTATAACAGACTATATGCAGCAAAACATACCAGCAGCAGAACATCAAGCATTTGAAATTCTTGTCCTAACAGATTTGAAAAATTTACATGAGGGGGTTATAGCTCGCTATGGAGTTTCAAGTACGGAACTTAATAATTGGAAATCTAAGCTTTAAATTCACGTTAACCTTTTTTGCTGGGCGGCGGCGAGGTGCGGCCAGATTTTTCGAGACCATTTTTTAGTATCCTAGCGCGTGTTTGTTCCAATTCAGATGTACCACTGGTCTTAGAACTCGCCGCTGAGCGATTAACCGCCGTAGCAGGCGCAGGCGTTGGCGCTTTTTTGCTAACTTCTAGTGGTTTCTTGGCTCCACCACCAAAAATAGCTTGTGCAGCTGCGACGACAGTACCTTTATTTTTCGGCGGTGGATAAGATGGAGTTATTGGTGGTTTCGCTTCTGTTGTAGCCTTTGGAACTGGTTTCAGGCCAAACATTTTTGCAGCATGGTTTTGTTCCGCTGGTGGAGTTTGTATAGGAGGTTTGCTGCTCGCTCCCACTGTAAATGGCTTGTCAGCAGCATGCTGTGGAGAGACTGGTCTAGTTTCTTCAGTTGCAAAACGTTTTTCAAAGGCAGCGACCAAATCTTTCATTACCATCACATAATAGTGATTGCCACCCTCTAGCAACCGATCTGCACCTTGGAATAACATAATATGTAAAGAAAGCAAAGTACGGCCGGCAAAACCGCCTTCTGCTTGTAATACTCTTGGTTCGCGGGCTTCAACATTTTGACGATACATCAATAATTGAATTCTATTCGCATAAAAGTACCCAGTGTAGAATTCTGGATTGTCAAAAGATTTAGGCTTAAACATTCCTAATTCTGCAATTAATTCTGCGTAATTAATATCGTCTTTTAGTGCGTCGCGTACATCAAAACGCAGACATGTTGCAATAAAGCTCACAACTTCCATGTTTGTAATATTTAAATCAAGAAACGACAAACAAAATTCAACGTATTCTTCTTCATTTTTTAGGTTTCTATAGCGCTCAATTACAGAATCTAATAAATTTTTATACAGGTCACGATCACCCTCTAAAGGATACAAGTATTCGCCCTCGAGTTGATAAGACATTACTTCTTCGAAGTGACGCTCAACTATACCTTGCAATAAATTTGCTACAAAATCTTGTTGCTTGCTGAGGATTCCTGCGATAAATAAACTAACCGTCATAGCTGACAAACAACAATCACCATCGCCATGCACAGAAAGCAGGCGGCAGTTTTCTTGCAGTAATCGATCTTCTGCCAATTTGGCGAGTAAATCTGCTTCGTCAAGTCGACCGTTTTGATTTGCAGCAACTTGAGCCATTAAATCAGCCTTATTGGCTGCTGCCCCTAACTCTAATGGCAGCGGTGTAGTGGTACGCGATCTGTCTTGAGTAAAGCGTTCTAATGCAACTCTGTCCATACCTTCGAAGTAGGTTCCAAATAAACCCTGTAAACCAGACATTAATGTATATCCTCGTATTAAAAATTGTCCTTTAAAGATTAGATTGGAATAGTTAGCAATAAGTTCAAAGCTAAATTTGCTTAAAAATAAGTTAGTTGAGACATTGACTTTGTGGTTAAATTCATGCTCTAATAAATCATACCGTGAAAAGAAACGGTGAAAGATGTGTAAAAGACCAGATAAATATAATAAGAGATAAAGATGTGTAGTGTAAGTACAACTAAAACCGCTAACACAAGTACCCAACAAAAAGATCATCTCAAAGCTGTACCCATGCGCAGTAATTTACCCCATGTTATCTTGCCCTGGTCTATAATTTTTTATATGACTAACTTAGCGCTGTTAGGTTTTATATTGTGAAGCGCAGTAAAGGTAGTAAATGCAAACAGTAAATAACAGCAAAAGTTTAGAAAAAGAATAAGTAGGAGATAATCATGAGTGGTAAGACCCCAAAAGAATTGATTAATGATATAAAACAGCAACTACAAACCGAAACAAATCGAGTTCAAGTCGCCAAGTTGAATGAAAAATTAACAGCTGCTAAAAAAGCTAGGGTTGCTGAGCTTAAAGCACTTAAGGGTAGGTCTAGGGATGAACAAGATGAATTAGATGATTTAGAAGGTAGACGTTCTTCCGTTAAGGTTGAAACTGGTGGTGCTCGTGGTTTTCCAAGCGCTTTTGCAGCCCAAGCTAAAGGTGTTGCAGAGGAAAAAATGGTTAAGCCTAACGCACCAGCTCCGAAATCTCCAAAAGATATTCAAGAACAAGCAAAAGCAAAACGCGAAGGATTGGCTGGTGTAAGAACTGAAGAAGAAGCATGGGGAGCAAATAGTACAGGCAGCGAAAAATCTAGATCTAGAAAGGGTTCAATTGGTGCTGCTGCTTCTGAGTTTGCTGCTCAGGCTTCAGAAGATCTTACTCGTGGTATCATGCACTTTTTTCAATCAATGGCTGGTTACGAGAGCTTACCACAGAGTGTTAGAGATTATTGCCAAGCCGCAGCGGATGAAAGACTAGAGTATTTGGCTGCTTTGAAACCAATTAAAAAATTTGGTGACAAGGATGTAGCCACCGCAGCAAAAGCTTTAGGTGGGGTTAGCAAAGGTGTTACTGCAGAAACAGCTGAAAGAGAAGCAAGAGTAAATGATATTCTGCAAGTAATCAAAGATTATAGAGAAAACCTTGTTACTGGCGCGCGTTTGTTGAAAACTGATGCAGAAATCGAACAAGCGTATACAAAAATCATTCAAGCTTGCCGAAAAATTTGGGTAGCACAGGGATTAGGTGACCAAAAAGTATTGAATGATTTATTGGGCAATGAATATTATGAGGTTAAATCTGTTACATTCGCTGCTGTGGCTAATCGAAAAAATATGGCTGTAGTGCCAAGAGACCCCAAAGTAAAACGTGGCTTAGCTGCTCAACAAAAAAGACAAGGTGACGATGATAATAAATCGGTAGCTTCTCAAGCTTATTCAATTGCCAGCAGTGTGGCGAGTTCTGCTTCCGCAGCTGCACGTAGATTAAAAGAAGGTGTGGAAGGTTTGGCGTCCTCTGCCAAAAAGGTGGCTGGTACAGTTTATGAGAAAATGCCAAGTGCGCCAAAGGCACCATCATGGCGTGCTGGTACAAGTTCAGCAAAAGTTGGAGAACAGCAACCTTCTTCTCCGAAGCAGACAACTACAGTGCAAGTTCCAAAACCACCGGTACCATCAGCAACTACTTCTCAGCGAGTATCTGGGGGCAAAACAGTTGCAGAAGCGATGGCAGCATTACGAAAGCAAAACGAAGAAAATGCAGCCAAAACGGTGCGAGCAAAAGGTGCTTCTACGGTGGGTGACCCTGAAGCTATGCAGAAAAGCAAAGCGGCATTACAAGGAATTTTAGGCGCCAAACCACCAGTTCGTCCAGCAACGACTCCGGTTAAAGCTGCAGCCGCTAAGCCACAAGTTATGCAGCAACAAAATGTTGGCGCAACAGCACCGAAAACTTTACCAAGTACTGCCGGCAAAAGCCTTACAGGTGCTTTAGGTGCCGACGTTGAGAAAAAGGTCAAAGGAATTATCCCTAGGATTAAATTCGACGTTGAGCAACAAGGTACAGATGTTTTAGATGCAATCAACACCTATGTGGGTAAAGATGAAGATAAGGTTAGAGATGCTGTAGAAAAAGCTCTTGGCGTAACTGGTAGTAAAGCTGCGATTAAGACGCAGGGTGCTAGGGTTGCGACTGCTCCTCAACCTGCTCAGAAGCCTAAACAAGAGGTTCCTCCTACTCAACCTGCTCAGAAGACTGAACAAGTGGTTCCTCCTATTCAAGGTGGCTTGGGTATGGGTGCTGCATTTGACCCTGCCAAACAGCTTGCAGATATGAAAGCCAAGGCTGCAGCTAGAAAACAACAAGGCGGCGGTGCTGCTCCTGTCAAAAAGGAAGAACCAAAGGTTCCTGGTCAAAAGGACTGGAGATCAAGCCTCAAGCCAGGTAAAAAAGGTGATGAATTTTAATCTCACTACTCACAAAACAGGCGCTTCAAGCGCCTGTTTTTTTGCTCATTGGTCAAACTAAATGCATTAATTCAATTATACTGTTTATACAAGCATAACAATCATGGTATAAGGACATGCCACAATTCACTAGAGATCCATTGGTGCGTTATTTAAGCATAGCTTTAAGTGCCTTATTATTATTCATACCAATTCAGGTAGCAGTCTCCAATATCATGCCAGATGCGGATGGTAAAGATGATAGTGCGGTAATTGTTGAGCGCATCAAAGAAGCCATGCCCTCTGGTGGTCTCATCTCGATTGAGCAAAAGACTGGCCGTTTATTATACAACCCAGCTTTGGATAAATTGCTGACCATGAATTTGAAACAGAAATTCTTTTTACCAGCGATGATCATTAATCAAACCCAAAAGCTCAGTTTAATTTCAGAGGTTCCATTTTCGTGTTTTATGCTCAGTGGCAGCGAATTAAATACCGAACATTACAAAGGATTTCGCCAATATGAAACTGCGCAATACATTCGCCAAGTTAGAAATTTCCCCGTCGCACGCGTATTAATTTGTAGCGTCAAAGGCTCCGCTGCCAAAACTTGGGGCAGTAGTTTAAGACTCGAGGAAGATCGCGATCCATTTGTGTTTGAAGAACATACCAGTATGAGTGGCGAACACTTCTTTTATTTTCTAAATACCGACGGTTCATTTGAGATGTATATGTAAGCCCCCGAAGATTTGGCCAATTATAAGTCTCACTAATCAGCCAAATCTATTTTAGGTCTGGCGATTTGGCCGGATATAATCTAGCCTAAGCGGAACATGCTCTTTGAGCTTTGTGCTAATACTCCCCCTATTTGACTTTTTAACATGCCAATATTCGCATTTGGGCTTGTTAATATTCTAATATTCGCTTATTATTGGTTTAACATTCTGAAATTCTCAGGTTAAAATGGGCTTACAATTCTCCACCAACCCGGCTTTAGGCAAAAGTCTATCTAGACTGTTAAAGCAGGGTAAGTTACGCAAAATATATCATGGGATATATACCACTGATCTAACGTCTGATATCTATCAGATTGTTCAAAAAAATTGGATGGAGATTGTAACTTATATCGTAAGGGATGGAATTGTGAGTTTTAGAACCGCGCACGATTTAAAACCAAGCCCTTACAAACTAAATCAAACGATTGTTTTTATTACCAGTTCATATGAAAAAAACATCACCTTGCCTGGATTAAATATTAAGGTGCTCAAGGGTAACAAAGAACTATATATTGAACAAATTTTACCGGGATTGGCACGTAGTAATGAGGCTCGAATGTTGTTAGAAAATCTATCTTCAACAAGGGGATCATTGAAAAATATTAAAACAATAAATCAAGAAGGGGTGGAAAAATATTTAGCCAAACAATTACGTCATAGGTATGAAATAGGCCTTAATGAGATCCGCGATAAAGCCAAAGATGTTGCTAGCAAATTAGATATGATTGCTGAATTTAACAAACTTAATCAAATAATTTGTGGATTATTGGCTACACACCCAGATCCGAATTTTTTACAAACTACACATGCAAAAAGTATTGCGAGAAAACAACCCTACGATGCCGAACGTATAAAAATGTTTGAAGATCTAAGTATATACTTGCAGCAATCCAGTTTTAAAAATAGACCGTATAAGTATGACGCCACGAGTTTTAAAAACATTGCATTTTTTGATTCTTACTTTTCCAATTATATAGAGGGCACAGAATTTGAAATTAATGAAGCAGAGCAAATAGTATTTGAACATCGAGAAATATATCAGCGGCATGCAGATAGTCATGACATTTTGGCTAATTTTCGTTTAGGTAGCGACGAGTTAGAAATGAGCAAGACTCCAGGTAGCCCGGCTGAATTATTGGAGATTATACAGGCAAGACATGCGTATTTAATGCATGAGCGTCCTGATATAAATCCAGGTAAGTTTAAAGAAAAGCCCAATAGGGCTGGCGGTACTAATTTTGTGGAGCCTAACGAGGTGATTGGAACTTTAACCCAAGGATTCGAAATATATGCGTTGCTGCCAGCAGGCATAAAGCGCGCATTATTTATGCATATTTTGATCAGTGAAGTACATCCATTTATTGACGGTAACGGAAGGTTATCAAGGATTATGATGAATGCTGAGTTGGTGCAAGCGCAATCATACAAGATAATTATACCTACAGTGTATAGGGATGCTTATATACAGTCGCTACGTAGGGCAAGTAGAGAACAAATTGTTCAAACTTATTGTAAAGTAATGGATGTGGCTCAGGCATATACAGCAAGTATCCCATGGGATTATTATTCAGAGGCCAGAGAAAAGATTGAATTTGATAAAGCTGATAACGAACCTGATGATGGAATAACTACATTCAATAGAGTTGTTCGCAAATTAGAATTGTCAGATTTTATGTTACGTTAAATACCGCTACGCTATCCCATTATCAATCACATCACACAGACAATGCAAAATCATCATATGCGATTCTTGAATATGTGATACTACTTCAGACGGGATACAAATATGTGTATCAGTCGGTTGTAACATACCTGTTAATCTACCACCGCCTTGTCCGGTCAGAGCAATAATTTTCATCCCTTGTGCGCGTGCTGTTTCAACGGCATTTAAAATACTTTTGGAATTACCGCTAGTGGTGATCGCAATCAAAACATCGCCTGGTTGTCCCAGGGCTTGGATTTGCCGATTAAATACCTGGTCATAGCTATAATCGTTGGCTGCGGCAGTGATTGTCGATGGATCAACGGTTAAAGCAATCGCCGGTAATGGGCGCCGTTCGCGCATATAACGGATTAATAATTCAGCGGCAAAATGCTGCGCATCGGCAGCCGAGCCACCATTACCACAGACCAGGATTTTATGCCCTTGCTTTAAACTTTCGACTAAAACCTCGCCGGCTGTCGCAATAACTGCCGGTAATAGCTCCAGAACAGCTAGTTTGGTTTTAATACTATTGTTAATTTGCGTTTTGATTTGTTCTATTTGGTTCATATCGGTGTTCTTGGTTTAAGTTGTACCATTAAGGTTTAGCACACAATTGAAGATACCGTATTTTGCGGTTTTAAGTAAGCCCTCTGTTAGATATTGAGTTATTTGTTGGACTCTTCGGAGGCAGTGTGTCAGGAGCCCAATAATCATACTTTACAAATCGCATCATATTGACTTTACAAATAGCATGATCTATACTTTACAAATCGCATGGCAACGTGTATCGCAACGTGGTATATATGGTAGAGAAATTCAAACGATGGCAAATAGAAGGTGTTTTAAAGTCTCTGCATACACGACGAGTAACCATGTTAGTCGGTGCCAGACAATGTGGAAAAACCACCCTCGTAAAAAAGCTAATGGATGAACAAGCTATCTACCGCACGCTAGATAACAAAGCTTTATTAGATGCAGCAATCACAGATCCGATAGGATTTGTTAACCATGCTGACGAGCTTATGATTATTGATGAAGTGCAAAGAGCCCCGATTTTATTACCAGCTATTAAGATGAATGTAGATGAAAATACTAATTATGGTAGATTTTTATTAACCGGCTCGGCAAAAATACAAGATTTACCTACTGTAAATGAATCATTAGCAGGTCGCATACGTAAAATAAGATTGCGCCCTTTAACCCAGGGTGAAATTAATAATTCAGCTCCAACATTTATAAGCAATGCTTTTGCAGAAAATTTTGAAAGGAATTATTTGAAGATAAGCAAAGATGATTGCCTGCATTCTGCGCTACTTGGCGGTTATCCAGAAGCAATTTTCTTAAACAATGAGTTTGATGCTAAACAATGGTATTTGGATTATGTACAATCTATCTTGGAAAGAGATTTAAAAGATTTATTAAACATAAGAAGAACTGATAGCATAAAAAAACTATTATATGTTTTATCAGCTTGGTCAACTAAATTCATGGACTACTCTGCAATTGGAGCTGGATTAGGGTTGTCGCGCCCTACAATTGTTTCATATATAAATGCCCTAGATGCATTATATTTAGTTGAAAGAGTGCAGCCTTGGTCACATACTGATTATGATCGGGTAGGAAAGCAAGATAAATTCTTTATGAGTGATTCTGGAATATTGTCAGCATTACTAGGATACCGATTTGAAGAACTACGCTTTGATGGTGATCAAAATGGAAAATTAATTGAAACCTTTGTATTTAATCAAATAGCTGCAGAGGTTGATGTAACAGATAATGCTTATAAAATATATCATTATCGAGATCGTTTAAAACGCGAAATTGATTTTATTATTGAAAATGAGAAAAATGAAATACTTGGTATTGAGGTTAAAGCTGGTTCAGCTGTAAGCAACGATGCTTTTAAACATTTACATTGGTTTAAAGAAAACATGGCAAAAGATAAAAAATTCATTGGTATAGTATTATATACTGGTGATTCACCTTTAAGATTTGGTAAACAAATGTGGGCCCTGCCAATTAGCAGTTTGTGGTAAGTCGAGCAGTGCTGGGGGATGTTCTGGCTCTTATTTACTAACCGGATCAACTTTTTCAGGATAGAACTTAATCCTGACCGCAATATAATTGTTTCCTAAGTACCGAAAGGAGACGATTTTGCCAGCCGAATTAACTGTCGCGCAACGTATTGCCGCATTAAAAAATATATTTAACGAATTTGGCATCCAAGTTGCACAAAATTCTGTACTCGAGCAAATTATTTGTGCTGAATTTGGCCCTGGCAAACGCAGTAAGCTAAAGCAAATGCTAATCGAATTGCATAGCGAAACCGATGCTGCTATGTTGTCGCGTTGTATTGGTTTTGAATTAAGCAAAATCACAACTGAAGCAGAGATTGTAAGTTTGGCCAACATCATGCAAGAACAGTTACCAGAAGTTCTGCATATAATTGACACGCAGCAACAAACCAACAAGCGTATACAACTACTCGAAAAAATACTCCTACATTTTGAATTGAAATTAGCTGTAACTAACACGGATTCTGTGCTTCCAGAGCAGGTGGTGCGCTTGCAACGATCAATAGCTGCTACGCGACAACAGTTGCAAAACTGCATCACAGTACAAGCAGTAGCAGATGTAATTGAATCCACTGGTAAAATAATTGTTT